>CAYWGM010000029.1:11719-23188 GCA_964457875.1 uncultured Eubacteriales bacterium
AAAGCACCAGATACTAAAGCACCAGGTCGAATAATCCAGGCGCAAGCTGCTTCATGATCTCTTCAAGCTCACCGTCGCCGATGGATGTGACCCTTCCGTTCTTGTACTGTTCGTCTATCCATTCTTTTATCTTTATGACATGTTCGCTCCGTTTATCTATTTTCTTGCTTCCGGTGAATCCGAAATACGAATTGATCCAGTGCGCTATACCGGCAAGACCCGAAGTCTGGTTGATGGTCACGCCGGCAGGCTTGTTCAGCAGTTTGGCCGTGTCGAATATATTGTAGATTTCTTCGTCTTTCAGCAGACCGTCGGCATGTATGCCTGCCTGCGTCACATTGAAATACCTTCCTACAAATGGCGTCCTCGGCGGGATGCTGTACCCGAGTTCATTTTCATAATAATCGGCAATCTCCGTTATCACGGTCGTATCCATACCGTCGGTGGCGCCGCGGAGCTGCGCATATTCGATGATCATGGCCTCAAGCGGCGTGTTTCCCGTCCTTTCGCCGATACCGAGCAGCGAACAGTTGACGCTTGACGCTCCATAAAGCCATGCGGTGGCGGAATTGACCACCGATTTATAGAAATCATTATGCCCATGCCACTCGATGAGGGATTCCGGAAAACCCGCATGGTGCCTCAGTCCGTATATAATGCCGGGAACGCTTCTCGGCAGCGCCGCTCCGGGATAAGGCACGCCATAGCCCAGCGTATCGCAAGCCCGTATCTTGACCGGCACCTTGCTCTCCTCTGAAAGCTTGCGCAGTTCAAGCGCAAAAGGTATTACGAATCCATAAAAATCGGCTCTGGTTATATCCTCGAAATGGCATCGCGGCCTTATACCGACGTCGATGGCGCTTTTGACGATACCCATATAATGATCGAGGGCCTGCTTCCTTGACATGTTGAGTTTCTTGAATATATGATAGTCCGAGCAGCTGACAAGTATGCCGCTTTCTTTCATGCCCATATCCTTAGCAAGCTGAAAATCGCTTTTAACAGCCCTTATCCAGCTCGTCACCTCAGGATATTCATAGCCTTTTTCGAGGCACTTATACACCGCTTCCTTGTCCCGGTCACTATAGAGGAAAAATTCGCATTGTCTGATTATACCGTTCGGTCCGCCGAGTTTATGCAGAAAATCATAAAGCGTTACGATCTCTTCCACTCGGTAAGGCGCTCTGGACTGCTGGCCGTCCCTGAACGTCGTGTCAGTCAGCCATATCTCGTCGGCTGGGAACATCGGGACACGCCTGTGATTAAAGGCGCATTTTGGAATTTCGTTATAGCTGTAGATCTCCCTGTACAGGTTTGGCTCGGGGACATCCTGAAGCGAATACCTGTACTGCGTTTGCTCAAGGGTATTGGTATTTTTGTTGAATTCGATCATTATACAATTCCCCCTGTATTCACACACACGTATAATTGTATTATGGTATAATTGTATACAATATTTCTGCAGATATCAAGATATTGTCAGATTTATTTTCATTTTGATAAGCACATTTGACAGGATATATCCCGCGATGCAGCTTATACCGCCCTGAATCAGGTTGAAAGGCAATTCGGAGACAGCAAAAGCCCATCCGAAAGAGTCGTCGACCAAACGGAGCAAATACAGCTCCGAAACAAAATAACCCGCCGTCATTACAGCAGCCCCCGCAATGATTGCAAACAGCATCTTCACATGGCCGCGCCTGTACATTGCTGCGATAACGAAACCTTCCAATCCTTTGACGACAAACGTTACCGGTATGAACACAAAGGCGCCGTATGAAAGATCAGCCAGTGCCGAACCGAAAGCGCCGATTATCATTGCGCCGGGGTTGCCCAATAATATAGCGGCGAGCATTATCATCGAATCACCGAGATTTATGTATCCGGGAGCTACCGGACCTGGAATGCTGATAAATCTTGTAGCAAGAAAAACTATGGCAATCATCACTCCATTAATAGCAATCCTCTTGGCAGACAAATCCTTTCCTATCATATTACTATCCCTCCCTCTCAACTCAATCCATTGGCAAACCATGATTATTCATTTAAAATATATACTTGTAACGTGTAATATATCAAGAAGGACTGATAAATAATGCACAAAAGTATATCGATACACATCGACAAACATAATCAAAAACCTTTGTACCTCCAAATATTTGAAGAGTTCAAAAAACTGATAGAAAACAATTTTTTCGAACATGCCGAAAAACTGCCATCCATCAGGCATCTTTCAAAAAAACTCGGATTGAATCCTGTCACGATAATAAACGCTTTCAGGCTTCTTGAGGACGAAGGCATGATCGAGCCACGCAAAGGCAGCGGCACATTTGTCCGTTTCAACAGGTTAAGGGTTGTCGACATCATGCAAGGCAGCCTTATCGACGAGTTATATTCAAGCGAAGAGATAGAGATCATGAAAAACGGCGAGATAGCCTTGAATTCCGATATGATCAATTTTGCAAGCACAATCCCGACATCTTCCTTGTTCCCAATCGATGATTTTAAATGCGTCATCAACCAGACGATCGAACAGGACGGTGCAGATGCGTTCAATTATCAGGAAAGCTTGGGATACGAACCTCTCCGCCGTATTATATGCAAGCAGATAAGCAATCAGGGCATATTTACAGAACCGGGAAATATACAAATCATTTCAGGTGCTCAACAAGGCATCGACATAGCAGCAAAGGCATTGATAAAAAAAGGCGATTGCATAGTAATGGAGAATCCCACATACCTGGGAGCCGCAGCCGTGTTCAAATCAAGAGGAGCGCATATCGAATATGCCGATATGCAGAATGATGGTATCAATATTGATATCCTGCTGCCGATCATGAAAAAACACATGCCCAAAATCATTTATACTATGCCATCGCATCAGAATCCAACCGGATATAATTATTCAATTGAAAAGCGGAAAAAGCTTCTCGATTTAGCCGCCAATTTCGGTTGTTATATAATTGAGGATGACTTCATAAGCGAACTCAATCTTTCAGGCAAACCGCCGCTGCCGGCAATAAAAAGCCTTGATACCAACAATAGGGTGATTTTCATAAAAAGCTACTCAAAGATACTGATGCCCGGCCTCCGGATAGGCTTTATGGCCGTACCTCGAAGCATTATGCCTCGCATCGCGAATGCGAAGCATACAACCGACATATCGACGTCAGGCCTGATACAAAGGGCATTTTACCGTTTTCTGGACTGCGGGATGTGGGAAAATCATTTGGAGCGCGTCAAGGCCGCTTATGTCAACCGATTAGGATTGATGCTTAAAAGCCTTGCGCGAATGAAGAAATACGGAATTGATTACAGGGAACCTGAAGGTGGCTTGAATATATGGGTAAGAATACCTGACAGTATCGACATCAGGAAACTCTTTGCCTCTGCCTGCAAAAACGGAGTAGCATTCATACCGGGCAACGTTTTCGAGATGAACAACGGTATTTCCAATCATTGTATCAAGCTCAGCTTTGCAAATCCAAAAGAAGAACAGATCGAGAGCGGTATGAATATCCTTGAGTACTGTTTGGAAAAGATGGCGTAATGATTAACTTGAAAAAGAAAATGACCTAATATATAATTAAAATTTGAAAAATCTTTTGTCAGATCAATAAATCAGTAATACATACAGGAGGTTAAAATGCCAAAAAATAAATTAATAATCCTCATATGCATCATGGTTATTGCAGTTACTCTTTTCGCAGCCAGTCTGACAGGTTGCAGGACGCCTGTTACCGAAGAAGAAGAATCAACTGCTGAAAAATTGGAGCCGGCGACATTAACGTGGTATACGGTCGGTAATGCAGGCCAGCCTGATGAAGCAGCCGTTTACGCTTCATTCAACAATTCACTTAAGCGTATAATGAATACTGAATGTATTTTAAAGGTTTTTGACTGGAGCGAATATGACCAGCAAATCAAAACTAAAATCTCTTCAGCCGAAGAATTCGATATCTGTTTTACTTCGGATTGGACAAACAATTATCGCCAAAATGCATTAAACGGCTCGTTCATGGACGTAAGCGACCTGCTTCCTGAATATGCTTCAAAGAAATACGCCTCCATTCCAAAGTGGGTCTGGGATAATTTAAAAGTCAACGGCAAAATTTATGGCGTCATCAATGGATTCAATTCATGGCAGGATATGTTCTGGTTCCGGAAAGATCTCGTGGAACAATATGATTTTGATTATTCGAATGTCAAAAAGCTGGCAGATATTGAACCATTTCTGGAATCGGTCAAGAAAGGCAGCGGCGACGTTTGTGAAGTCCCTTTCCAAATGAGCGGAATCTGGTCTTCCACACAGAATATTATGTATTCTGAAGCCAATTTAGAGCAAATAACCGGAGCGGCTATGCCCGGAGTCATCAAAAGAGGCGATGATTCACTTACATTACTGAACCAGTATGAGCTTCCGGAATATGTGGAAATATTAAAGACACTGAACAAATGGTTTAAAAAGGGCTATATTAATGCCGATGCTGAAACTTACATGTTTACTAGAAATTCTGATATGATCGATGCTAATTTCGATCCCGTTTTTTACCCTAGTGCCGATAGCCGTATCGATGTTCCAAAAGAGATCGACAAAACAAAAATATCGGCTGTTGGTTATGACACGACATTTTATGAAGGAAAAGGCACAGACATCAGATTGGATTTTGGAATGAGCGTAGCCACAACAGCTTTAGGCAATCAATATGTTACGTCTGACCGCATATTCAGATCCATCAATGCAATCAGCTCGACATCAAAGAATCCTGAACGCGCAATGATGTTGCTCGAGCTTATGAATAGCAATGATGATGTCTTCAGGAAAGTATCCCTTGGAATTCTAAGGACACATTATTTTGACCGCGGACATATGATAATTCAACTTATGCCGGACAGCAAATATGCTCCTGGCAACGAATGGGTCTTTGGAGATATGGATGTGGTCGGATATACAAGAGTAAAAAAACCACTTGATACGGTTACAGATGTGTGGTATGCATTGGGAGAAGTCAGGGTAAAAGCCAGGACAGGGGCGACTCCTTCAAATGCATTAGGTTTCTGTATCAATAATGATCCTGTGCAAACCGAGTATTCGCAGATTAGAGCTGTCAAGGATGAATATGCGCCCAAGCTTCTGACCGGCTCCGTCGATCCTGAAACAGCGTTGCCTGAATTTATTGCGAAATTAAAGGCTGCAGGCCTGGAAAAATACTTTGCTGAAATCCAGAAGCAGCTGAACGATTGGAAGGCGTCCAAATAATATAGTACACGTATTCGAAGAGCTGCGGGCGATCACCTGCAGCTCTTTTTCATTTCTCCGATAAATATAAAATCATTATCCGATAAGATATATTCTCCGTCCGGTGAACCAAGCAATTTCCTGAAAGAATACAGATATGGCGCGAAGTGAATATGCAAATCAAATGTATACTTATATTCTCTTTGCCGCGGCATTACAATTATAAGCCTCTTTTTTGCCACCCTCCTGATTTCGTCCAACGCCCTGCCGATATCCCTAACATGCTCAAGTGTATGCGTACATACGACGGTATCGAAGCTGTCGTCTTCAAAAGGCATATCCAATATGCTTCCGCAAGTATAATCGACCCCTTCGGGGGACAGGCCGCTTTCGACCGCAATATCGATGCCGGAAACCTTATTGATCCCGCCAAGGGATGCTATCCTCCCGCACAGGTAGCCTTTGCCGCATCCTGCATCAAGCACAGTCCCGCCGCAAAGATTGTGAATTATGTAATCTATGCTTGAATCGCTTAAATCCGTTTCTCTCTTGATGAAGGTATCAGAAAGCAAACTGTAATAATTGTTTATCTCATCATCTGAAAGTGTATTCAGCTTATCTTTGAATTCCATATAGTGCTTGTATTTTGGCCCCAGGACAAGGCTCATCATGGGCGCCATAAAGAATTTCGAATCTCTGAGGACGGGAGGCACAAGGTTGTCAAGAATCCAATTGACAATATTGGTATACTTTCTCTTCAACATAATATCACCCCATCAAATAGATCAGACACATTATCCCGGATGATTAATTATAGCAAGTCAGCATGGGATGCGTCAAAAAATTAGCGAAATCATCAAAAAGATCGTCTGCGTCAGTTCGCAGACTGCTCCGAGAGTATCGCCGGTAACACCTCCTATTTTACGTGAAAAAACCTTTGTAAGCAGTAAGGCGGCGAGCATCGATGCAAATGCCAATATAAGGCCATAAATCCCGGCCGCCAGGAAAAATACCGCCAAAAACACCAAGCTTCCCGAGATGACATGAACAAGTCTGCAATTTTCTACAAAGGCCTTGCCTGTACCTTCCCCTTCCCTTGCATAGACCGATGTCCCGGCAGCGAGCAAACAGCCCATCCTGCCGGCGGCAGGCATAAGCAGGATCATTGTGTATATGGGAAAAACAGAATTAATTACAGGGTAACTCGCGATGCACGAAATATTTAAAATTAGGACTAATGACACCGAAAGCAACGCATGCGTGCCAATCCTGCTGTCACGCATGATCTCAAGCATCCTTTGCCTGGGCTTTCCGGAAAAAAGCCCGTCGAACGTATCTCCAAGCCCATCAAGGTGCAGACCTCCGGTAATCACCGCATATGCAGCGATTACTATTACTGAACAGACAAGAACCGGAAAAACAAGGCTTGTAACAAAATATATTCCGCATAGGATCCCTCCTATCACAAAGCCGGCCAAAGGGGCCAACGCCAGTCCCCTGCCGAAATCCTCCTTCCTGACGTCGGTTTTAAACGGCAGAGGCAGGACTGTCAGGAATTGAAGCATCAGCACAAACGCCTTCATAGTAGCATCATCACCCTTTTATTTTTATCGGTATACCAGCCACGCAGAAATAGACCTCTTCACAATTGTCCGCCAGGAGCTGGTTCACCCGCCCCGAGATA
This sequence comes from uncultured Eubacteriales bacterium, assembly GCA_964457875.1. Lineage (GTDB taxonomy): Bacteria > Bacillota > Clostridia > Acetivibrionales > CAYWGM01 > CAYWGM01. Next base: position 18,643 of record CAYWGM010000029.1, read on the forward strand.
TCGCGGAATGCCCGCCCGAGAGGATATGGCGGCACAACTCCCATCCCGGTCTCATTCGTGACGGCAATGCAATCACATTTCAACGATTTAATGATACCGACCAACCTTTGGAACTCATTAATTAGACACTGCTCGATTTGATCCATCTCCCCGGCGCTGATTTCGGCACGGTCGCCCCATTGTTCAAGCACGAGATTGGCCGTCATCACAGTGACGCAATCAATCAAAACAGCATCCATATCCTGAGCCTTACGTGGAAGGATATTCTCAAATCCCTTATAGGCTTCGAGGGTATCCCATGACGACGGGCGTTTTTCACGATGCTTTCTGATCCTTATATGCATTTCATCGTCGATATCTTTGGATGTCGCGACATATAATATCCGACTGCCCCGTTTTGCCGCCATTTGCTCCGCAAATGAGCTTTTGCCGCTTCGGACTCCGCCTGTGACCAGAATAAGCCTTCCCATCATATCACCTCGTGAAGGGCTGCAAACCCCACCACCATAGCCTTTTTACGCAACTCACGGTAAATTTCCATAGCCGTTCCGCATGTGTAATCCCTTGCCGCCGGATCGTCATCCTCGATTATGACAAGATTGGCCGCATTCCTTGCCGCTTCGATATTCTTCAGGTTCTGTGCGCCGAACGGCATGTTGCATAGTATCGTTAGATCCGCGTCCTGTATCAGACCTATATTCTTCAAGTGCAGGAGCTCGTCGATCTCGCTGAACGGTTCGCATACAACATGCTCGGCGCCGAATGTCTCACATGCCAGAATATCGCTGTCGCCCCGCGGGAAGACCCCTGCCGTCATCTTGTGCCCGCGTTCGAACAAAAAACGTATCACCCCGGCAGCCGAGCCTCCCCCGCCTATCACATGGATACGTTTTCGATGATCGTCAGGTTGGGTATGGTGGATAAAATAATCGATGCTTCCGGTTATCCTGTTCTTATACACCAGAGCATTCACGCCGTAAGCGTCCGACAAGTTTTCAGACGTGAGTACCTGCTCGGGCCTGCCGTCCGCCAGGATCGATCCTTCCTTCATCAATACCAGCCGTGAACAATGGCGCGAGGCGATTTTGATGTCATGCACAGCAGCAATAACAATCTTACCGGAAGAGCTCAGTTCTGATGCCATTCTGAAAATCGATTCCTCATGGGCGATATCAAGGTTGGATGTCGGCTCGTCAAGCAATAAAATGCCGGTCTCCTGCGCAAGGATCCTCGCAAGCATGACACGCTGCCGCTCCCCTCCTGAAACCTGTGTTACCGGCCTTGGTTCAAGGTAGGACGCATCCACAAGAGACAGGTATTTGCGTGCGATGGCATAATCGTTTTCCGTCTCCCAATCCATAAATCCCTTATGGGGGTACCTCCCCATCAGAACGATATCGATCACCTGAAAAGGGAAAGTAACGGCTGTATCCTGATGCAACAGCGATACCCCGCGGGCAAGGTCCTTCAGACGATAATCATTCAGGTCGATACCATTTATCTCTATCTTACCGGTGCCTTTAAGGATACCGTTCATACATTTCAGCAAAGTCGTCTTTCCCGCGCCGTTGGGGCCGATCAATCCGATAAATTCACCCTGGGTCGCATCAAGGCTTATGTCCCTGAGTATCTCGTATCCATCTGCGGAATATGTCAGGCCGCGTATCCTTATCTTCTTCATAATACCCCTCCTGTCTTTCTGCGCCTGTTGAGGAGGAAAAGGAAATAGGGCGCCCCGAGCAATGAGGTTATTATGCCTGCGCCGATACCGCCGGGGATGGGTGCGACCCTGCCGATAAGGTCGCAGACCACCAGGAAGATCGCGCCGCCGAACGCGCTTACGGGCAGCAGTATCCTGTGGTCGGGGCCTGTCGCCAATCTGACGATATGAGGCACGATAAGGCCTACAAAGCTGATGGTACCGCTGACACAGACCGCGGCGGCAGTCGTCAGCGACGAAAACAAAAGGAGGAGCTTCCTGTAGCTGGAAGGGTTGAGGCCCAGCGAATGGGCCTCTTCCTCCCCAAGCATCATAATATTGAGGTCACGGGCAAACAGGTTCAATATGATGACCCCCGCCGATGCAGGGACAAACACTATCTGAATATCTTCCCACCTCGCTGTGGAAAGGCTCCCGAGCGTCCAGAAAAAGAACTGTTTCACCCTGTCGCCGCTCACAAGCGATAAGACCAACGTAATAACGGCATTCAACAGCATGCTTACCGCAATACCGGTCAGTATGAGATTCATGAGCGGTATCTTGCCTTTTCGCATCGACAGCATGTATATGATAAATGCGGCAGACAACGAACCTATGGACGCGAAGAGCGGCAAAAAGAACATACTGCCCGAAACCAATCCGAGACCGATGGCAATGACGGCCCCAAGACTGGCGCCGCTTGATATGCCGATAATTCCGGGATCGGCCATCGGATTGCGGAACATGCCCTGCATCACCCCTCCCGAGACGGCAAGGGCGCTGCCTACGATGACTGCGAGAAGCACTCTCGGGAATCTGACATAATAGATGATGTGCTCCAGATTTTCAGGCACCTGGATATCCAGCTTCAGCAGATTCTTCAAGATGATCTTCCCGGTCATGCCTAACGGGACGCCAACCGAGCCTATCGCAGTAGCCGCTATGATAAGGCATACAAGGCACGCCGCCATTACAGGAAGCGCAATCTTCAGTTTTATTAGCGTTGCAGACCCGTGTTTATCCATATTTATCCATCTCTATACGTGTCTATCCGTATTATTTGAAGAGGTTTGGATAAGCCGCCTTTGCGGCTTCTTCCACACCAAGCACGATATTCTGGGATACCGATGTCATACGCGATTCAGGCAACGAAAAAACCTTGTCATTCTTTATGGCTTTGACGGTTGAAAGACTGATGTCGGCCTTGAAATCATCGGCGAACTTTTCGGCGTCAAAACCGGTATATGACCATGCAGGAAGGAAGATAAGATCGGGATCCAGCTCGATGATCTTTTCCTTGGATATCTGCTGCCATTTCTCCATTCCGGCTTGCGCTGCGGCGTTGATGATCCCGGCGTTCTTTGCGATATCATCAAATGTCGTCCCTTTGCCGTAAGTATAAAAGAACGAATCGCAGCTCATGCCTGTCAGCTTTTCCGAATCATCCAATGAGGATATTTTCCCGGCGACGGCTTGCAGCTGTTTATCCATCCAATCGATGAGCTTGTCCCCCTGTACTTTTTTATCGATCTCCACAGCGATATCCCTGATCAGTTGCCTGACCTCTTCAATGCTGTTGGGCGTAGTATACACATACACATCGATCTTTGCATCGGTCAGCTGCTTCACGAATTTCTGATCAGTCCAGTCGGCAACGAAAACGATTCGAGGCTCCAGAGCCAGTATTTTTTCGATATCGGCGGTACCAAGTTTGTTTTTAAAACGGGCAGCCTGGTCGACGATATTGGAAAGGCCCGGATCGGTTGATAAATTCGAAATTGCGCTGATATCGTTCTTATCGGCGATTGCCAGCAGTATCTCGTCGGTCGCCAGCGTCAGGGATACGATGCCGCCCTTCTTATCTGCGAGATTGCCGCTGCAGCCCGTCAATGCAGCTGCAGCAAATATTATTGCCAAACAAAGTATAATGATGGAACGTATTTTCTTCATGTTTTTTGTCTCCTATTCTCCTATTCTCCTATTGATAGTGTGTTTAATAATTAATGCATTTTTTATTTTACGCCTCAATACCTTTACGCGGCGGCGCCCCTTTGTCCATAGGATGCTTCACCTTGGTTATCTCGGAAACATAATCGGCCAGGTCTACCAGTTCTTTTGGAGCATTCCTCCCCGTAAGGACCAGTTCAACGCCTTCAGGCCTGTTCCTAACCAGATCGGCGACCTCATCGGTTCTGATCATGCCCTCTCTTATTACAGCCATTATTTCGTCAAGGATCACCAGATCGAAGTTGTTTGCGGACATCTGCGATGCGGCATAGTCAAGTAATTCGCGCTGTCTCTCGCTTATGACCGTCTTTTCGGCTTCGTCCATCTGCCATGTGAATTTATGAACCTGTTCGCTCCTGTAAACCGAGAATCCCGGCTCAAGTTTCTTTAAAGCAGACAGCTCTCCCGATCCTGAGCCCTTAAGGAACTGGACCATAAGGACCTTCAGCCCGCAGCCGCATGCCCTGACTCCCAAGCCTACCGCCGCCGTTGTCTTGCCTTTGCCGTCGCCGGTGTAGATGTGTACCAATCCTTTCATAAAGCCTAACCCTTTCCGTATACCGATCCTTTTCAAAAGACAACGCCGCAAAAATAAAACCTCCTGCTTTTGACTCAGGAGGTTCCGCTATTCCACGATCCATGTGCGACGCACATTTCCAACACCCCCTATCTTACGTAGAGTTCATGGTGTTCAGGCACAGGCAGGTCTTCTGACTTAAGCATCATCGCCCTTTATGCCTTCCCGGCATATCGCCAGTGGCATCGCTAAAAAGGACTCATCTTTCACAGCGGCGGGACCGTGCAGGATTGGAACCTGCTTCCCTTTTCATGGCATCCGTA
>CAYWGM010000030.1:0-3872 GCA_964457875.1 uncultured Eubacteriales bacterium
TCAGGGAGCAATCAAAGGATCTTCACAGACCGCGCCCGGAAGCGTGGTCTTGAGTACAGGTACGGCCGACTGGGCGCATTGGGGTTATGCGGATGCCTCCAGTTTCAATAGAAAAGCATCGGTATCACCCACTGTTACGCCGTCGGTATCGCCATCTTCGTCTCCTTCTGTAACACCGTCGCCTACGCCGACATTGATGCCGTCCGCATCGCCTGCGGCGACGCCCACTGCGACAACATCAGCAGTGCAGCAGATAAGCAATTTCAGTATAATAGGCAGCGGCGCAGCGTCATGGCAGCCGTCCGCCCCGGTACTTTTCTCATGGACAGGCGGCGCTCCGGTAGCGTCGGCAACAGACAATACTTCGGCCATATATCTGACAGGGGAGTCAAACGGCCTTCAGATAGCGGTTCCCGCAACTACAACTGAAAAGACGCTAAAAATTTATCTCGGCGCGTGGTACTCGAAAGTCGGCGTGGAAGCGTTTCTCAGCGATAGCAGCGCCGCTGTGTACAAATGCAGCATAGATTCACCTTCGGGTCTGTCATGCAAGGTCCTGACTTTGAAATATAAATCCTCCCTCGATTTACAGACGTTGACCGTGAAACTGACTATCAGTAAGGCATACAACCCGACTTTCGGAAGAATCATACTCCAGGCTGCTACATTGAACTGACGGTAGGGCAATGTTAACCGTGTAGCCCATAACACCGGCCCCATAACACCGGCTGGTAATAAACAAAAGATAAAAGCCCCGGAATTGTTTATATGAAAGCATTCCGGGGTCCATTATTTTTATCGTCAAATTTTATCATCAAATTTTATCATCAATTCTATTGGAATATATTGTTATTTCATCTGCGATATAGTATAATATATCCATTAATGTAATATTATAACAGCGGCCATTCGTGCCGCATAAAAAGGCGGTGGTAGGTATAATTCCAGGTATAATGCGTTTCAGGAAGGCCATATTGCGTCTCATATGCTGCAGTATCATATTGGCTTCGACTCCGTTTCCGGGTACGGCGGCAGGAATCCCGGGGGTCTTCATTTTTAAGGATATGAATGTAAAACACTGGGCATTTGATGAAATAGCAGGGCTTAAGGACGCCGGTATTGCCCTGGGGTATCCGGACGGTTCCTTCAGGCCGGACAAGACAGTATCGAGGATCGAGTTTATCGCGATACTGGCAAGGGTGACCGACAAAATGGGATTGCTGTTCGACCCTGACGTACCGTGGGATGACGGCACAGGGCAAAAAGATACCTTTAACGGGTTTGATTTCACGAGGTCATGGGCTTGCGGCGAATGGCGCAGGTTATCCGGACGGTATGGTATGGCCTGGCCGGCTGATGTGCAAAACGGAGACGGCTGTTCAAGTCCCGGACTTTGCGCTCTGAATGAGTTCCTTGATGATGATGCCGATATGGACGGAGCCATAACCCGTTTCGAGGCGGCTGCGATGATGAGCCCTTTCCTCATTTCGGAACCGACCGGAACCGGGATGCAGGAGGAGCCATTCACCGATATTGATTATTGTAATAATAAAGAATGGATACGAAAGGCTTTTAATTACGGAATAATCAAAGGATATCCGGGTAATGTTTTCAAGCCTATGTCCGCGATCAAACGGGCAGAAGCATTCGTAATGCTGGCAAGATTCATGGCAAAGTGCGATTTTATCAAAGTATCACAAACTTATCGCGATAAGGAGCAGGAACTGAAGAAGATCTTCTGCAACCTTATGCACGAAAAATATTTGGACGAGGCCGGGCAAATGCAGAAGTTTATGCCCGTGTATGCAACGGGTGATTTGAGAACCATGGTACAGGATGTTTTTATGCTTGAGCTGTCGGGAAAGCTTGATGAAGCATGCAAGTATTATACTATGCTCGAATACGTGGAATACTTCAATGATTTCAAGGATTTTTACATGCGTGTGCCTGAAAACAGGCTGTACAATCCATACCAGCAATATTGCACAAGAGCTCTCAGGATGTTTGTAGAAGTCATCGACGTCAATCCCCGGAGGAAGCTTGCCAATATCAGGTTCATCAGCACAGACCTAAGCGGCTGCGTCCATGAGCACACTTTATTCAAGTTTCTTGAGCTGTATGAAGGCAAGTGGATGATCGAATTCAACGGGACCACTCCGGGGAGCGGAGGAGCCGACGACCCGATTTTAATGATTAAAGATATCGAGGATTTTGCAGATTTCGATAATGAAAGATACGGATTTGATATAGATTTCAGCAGTATGGGTTTTTAATGTGCATTTTTAATAAATAAAGGAGATAGCTACAATAATGAAATCAAAAGCTACAGCTTTATTAATTGTCATATTCATGTGCATTTCGGCCACCGGAATATATGGCGCTGCGTGCATCCACAAATGGGTTTACCAGAAGACCGTGACCAGCACCTGTCAGTTAAAGGGGTATGTCGAGTACAAATGTTCCAAATGCGGCGCCATCCGGCGTGATGAACTGACGCTGGCAGGGCATTCGTATGTCTGGAAATACTATGCCACATGGCACCAGACGTGCGCTCATGATACGTTCGACGAATACCACAAAAGGTGCGTATGGTGCAACTACAGGGATCCGCAGACCAGCTGCATTGATATGAACCACAGGGGCGACGGTCTGAAGCACCGCTTTGAATATGAGGGTTGGGTAAATGGGTATTACTACGTAACGGGGGCAAAACCAAATGATAGCGCTGCCACCTGCACTGCGGCAGGATACAGATGGGAATCGTCAAGCTCTTGCGGATACGGTCATGGTAATCCTCCCTGGGGACGGCCTCCGTATTGTACGCTTGTTGCTCACAGGAAGGTGGCGTTACCTGCTGTCGGCCATTCCTGGGGTTCATGGTCAGTAAACCGGATTATCTTGCAGCCGCAGGGGGCAAACCCGGGAGTCATTGAATACATCAGGACTTGCGGCAGGTGTCTGGTATCGGAATATAAGATGGAGAATTTCTATGATACGGCTCCGCCTGTGATAACCATCAATCCCGTCAGCTCGGATTGGATCAATAAACTGGATATTACCGCCAACGTTTCAGATACCGGAGGAAGCGGGCTCAAGACCCTCAGCTGGATTTTCAGCTCATCGGCCGCAAAACCCCAGTCCGGTTGGCAAGCGCATGAAATAGCTTCACCCGGCGTCAATTGGCATCAGCACAAATTGCCCGCTAACATCGACGGCTCGTGGTACCTGCACTTTCAGGCGGCGGATCTGTGTTCGAACACATCGTATCAGTCAGCCGGTATATATAAAATCGACGGCGCACCTCCGGCTGTTATATGTACGAAAAAAACCGGGCCAGAAGACAGTTTGATACTCCTTGTCGAATCATCGGACAATCTGAGCGGCATCGACAGGATCGAATACAGGTTTTCCGACAGCGCAAGCAGGCCTGCGGCAGGCTGGTCAACCTCCGGATCGGCGTCATTTGAGGCTGTATATAGTAATTTCAGTTCGGATGCTTATCTGCATACCGAGACATATGACAATGCCGGAAATAAGACGTACAGGGTGTTTGGACCGTATGCGCCGGATAAGGTCAAAATCACCGGAGTATCCGTTAAAGGCAGCTGGAACCACTGGCGCGGGCAGGTGGACATATTCGGTAAGCAGCTTGCCAATCAGCCGCACAGATTCTTAGGGCTTGAAAGGACACAGATAACTGTCGGCACAACCGGCTTTGCCGAAAAGGTTACCGTCAGGTTCAGCCCTGAGCTCGAGTCGATGCGGTACACCGACAGTAACGGTATTGTCTATAAATATGAGGAAAAGACCGGGAGGTATATAAAATTCCCTGATGATACGACATTCTATCTCGATGGCGCTAAAAAAGACAA
>CAYWGM010000030.1:3972-5087 GCA_964457875.1 uncultured Eubacteriales bacterium
ATGCTTCAAATCTTGAGGTCCTTGCCCCTGTACCGCAAGAAGCTGAATGCGATGCTTACGGCAACTATGCCGGCCATCAGGATTATATACACAGTATCAATATTGCCGCCGCTTTTGACGATATTCGTTGGGGAGGCATAATTGAACGGCGATATATACTTGAGCCATTCAAGGTCGCTGATGATAGATGAAAACGTACCTAATATGAATGTCGTGAAAAATATCGCCAATGAGACGGGTACTGCCTGGGAAACACGCGTCATTACGGTCGACAGGGCGAAACCGATGGCTAAGAATACGATTTGCACCGCAGTCATACCGATGAACACTGCTGTTAATAAACCGATATAGTCATAGCCCGGCTTCCTGAAAATACCGCATAATATGAGCGAAGCCGCGTACATGATGATGTTGAACATTAATAAGACGGATAAGGTCGACTGCAATTTGGCCAATACGATTTTCGCCCTGGATACCGGCTGCGCATAGAGGAATTCAATCGTGCCTTCGCTCTCTTCTTTTATAAGGGCGGACGATCCTAAGATCGATGCGTATATGCATGCGGCCATCATGATGTATTGAGCGACATACGAAAAATATTGCATGATATCGGAAAAATCAAAGTACATGTCAATACCGAACGCCTTCCTCAAACCTTCGGGTATTGCGTTTATCTTTGCCTTGACGAGTTCGGTCATATCGCTGTTGGCCATCGAAGGGAAGAAAGCCATGAAGAGTCCGATCAGCAAGAGCATTACGGCCGACCATGAAATAAATGATTTTGAAAGACGTCTTAATTCAATGGCATACACGTTCATACCTGTTCATCACCTTTCTTGTAGTAATCTAAGAAGCTGCTTTCCAGCGATGATTCCTCAATAAACATGTCGTCGATCCTGAATGGCGCGATTGCTTTGATCAATGCATCGATCGGCCTGTCATACTTGAATACCATGTAACTGTTGGCTTTATGGATTTCCCCGACATCAAGAGCCCTGACGGCGGCTTCAAGATCGCCGTCGCCGGAGCTGATCCTGATGATCCGGCTTTTCCCTGTGATCTCGGTCAGTTTCTTAACTTCTATGATCCTTCCTTCGCGTATTATCGCAACACGG
>CAYWGM010000030.1:5187-19455 GCA_964457875.1 uncultured Eubacteriales bacterium
TCCAGCTCAAACCGGTCGCACAGCTCCTTCACGTATGAGCTGTCGGCATTGCGGCGGAAGCTTGCCGCATATGCGAGGATGGCTCTGACGGTCATCTCCTTGTACAGGTTCACTTCACTCGGGACATACCCGACCTTTTGCTTGATTGCAGCGCTTTTATCAATGCAATCCATCCCGAAGATGGAAGCCCTGCCCGACGTAGGGAAGATGAAATTGAGGAACAACCGTATCGTCGTAGATTTCCCCGCACCGTTAGGGCCTATGAATCCGAATATCTCGCCTTCGTTGACGCAAAAACCGATATCCATGATGCCGCGGCTTCTGCCGTAATACTTGGTGAGGGCGTCAGTTTCAATTACATTCATGCTCATGTTTGGCCTCCAGCCCTGTAGTGTCAGGTTCGATATGAATATTCACATTTGTATTGCACAGGGTGTCTTCTATGTCTCTTTCTATTTTATCACTAAGTGTGTGGGCTTCAAATACCGTTGAAGTACTGTTTACCGTTATATGAAAATCTATGTGCTTTACTTTTCCGGCCTTTCTTGTCCTCAATCCGTGGAAGTCCGCGATCAGGCCGTTATAATTGCTCAAAACCTGCCTGATCTTTTCTTCATCTTCATCCGACAGTTTTACATCGAGGAGCGGTCTGAAGGCATTGCAGCTGAGCCGCCATGCCTCCTTTATAATGAACAATGCGACCAGGATTGCAACTATCGGGTCGAGGATAGATATTCCTGTAAATTTGATGATAAGCAGCCCTAATCCTACTCCTGCGGATGTGAACACATCCGCCTTAAGGTGCAGCGCATCGGCTTCAAGCGCGACCGAATCCTCAGCGCGCGATACTTTATATAGAATTCTTGAAACAACCGTATTTACTATTGCCGACAATATCATCACCGCTATGGCGACGGTTGCCTCCTGGATATGGACCGGGTGAACGATCTTCTTGACAGCTTCGATGATGATAAGGATCGCGGCAATGAAGATCAGCAATCCTTCTATTGCTCCGGAAATATTCTCTATCTTGCCATGACCGTAAGGATGGATTTTGTCAGCAGGTTTGGAGGACATCCTTACAGAGAAAAACGCAATCACCGCCGCGATAAGGTCCATACCGGAATGTATCGCCTCCGATATGATGCTTACCGAACCGCTCAATATACCCGCGATTATTTTCAGGAATATCAGCATGGTATTGGAGAAGACGGATAATCCGGCAACCTTAACCTTTTTGTCTAATGTTTTAAATTTACAAAATAATATCAATTGTCAAATCCTTTCTGCGCCACTAATAAAAAACCCGCGGAACCATAATTATTAATTATAGTCCCACGGGTATCATCCTACCCACTGCCATATGATATGGCCCGGCCCCACGTATCATTTGCCGATGCATCGCCTGCTCTATTGTACATACTACATAACGATATTCAATTTCTAACTATTATATTCCGTGGACAAAGAATATGTCAATTCAAAACGGAAAATTATAGAATAATTCATAATTTAAACTATTATATTAATTGAACATTTTATATAATTATTGCCGGGAGGAATGCAATAATGGAGGTGGCGGACAATGTCTATTCGCTCGAAGATGGACGGATACTATAACAGGAAGTGTTACAGCAAACCGATCTCAAAGGTTGCCGGTTTTTTGGTCTCGTGTATGGTTTTTGCAATTACTTTGCAGGGCTGTTCGATCATTCCGGAAGAAGAGGAAGTCATGGCGCCTTCGCTCGTTGAGCCCGTAAAATTGACTTATAATCTTTATGATGTAAAAAGAAAGACGATAGCGGATGAGGCAAAAGGGAGCGGCGTCTTCATATATAATGAGCGCTCTGACCTCTTGTACAAGTTTAGCGGCAGCAGACTCAAAGCCATATATGTCGATTTGGGCGATAATGTCACAAAGGGGATGCTCGTCGCCGAACTTGAGAATGAAAACCTGCTTGACATGATAAAACAGATGGAGATGGACCTTTATAAGGCGGAATTAAGGTTGGAATTGGTTGAAATAGATAGGCAGTCAAAGTTGGCCGGTCAAAATCCTTCCTCCGACGAACTCAAAAAAGCGGAAATTAACATCAAGCTGCAGCAGCTTGATGTGGATTCTATCGAATATAAGCTTGCCAACCTGAAGCGGGATTATGACCGCACCAGGCTTGTCAGTACGCTTAACGGCATTGTGACTTATGTGTCGGATGCCAAGGAGGGCGATACTATCCAGCCGTACACCACTTTGATCGAAGTCGCCGATCCAAAAGAATTGGTTTTAGATTGGCAATATTCGGACAGCAGCAAGCTTTCAATGCTTAACACCGGCACAGAAGTAGATATAGAAATAGATTCCGTGAAATATAAAGGCAAAATCATAGCCACGCCGAAAGATTTCCTGGGCAAACCTGAAGGTGAAAAAAACCGGAATACGATAAGGATCGAAGTGGAAGGTCTGCCTGAGGATATCAGTGCCGGTAAAGACGCAAATATATCTGTGACACTCAAGAAAAAGGATAATGTCCTTGTTATCCCCAAAGATGCACTGAGGACGGAAGTAAGCGGGACATACGTCGTCGTCCTGAAGGATTCTTTAAAGAGGGAGCGAAGGGTGGAGACGGGTATGATGACGGTTACGGAAGTCGAGATACTCGACGGGTTGGAGGAAGGCGATCAGGTCGTGTTGAGATAGACTGGGGGTAAACTGATGTTGTCGTTTCTAACAATAATACTCAGGAAGATGATCAAGAATAAATGGCTGGTATTGAGCCTTCTGGCAGGCATGACGATCGGGACCGCACTTTTGAGCTGCATGCCCGCGTATACGAATGCCGTCCTCCAGAAGATGCTTTTGAAGGAAATACGGAATTACCAGAATGATAATAATGTTTATCCGGGCGGATTATTTACTCAGGTAGACACAGGCTCTTATAATGTCAAATCTTGCAAGGCAGCTCTGGATATCCTCGAGAGGTATAACGAGGATGCTGCCGATAGCATCCCGCTGCCGTTGATTGCCAAGTCAAAACTGGTTTCTACGGTTAATTTCACTCTTGCAATGCCAAAGAAGGATTACACTTTAGGTTATAAACCGGTAGGATTCAATCTGAGCGCTTATTTCGGATTGGAGGACCATATCAGGATTATCGATGGCAGGATGCCTTCATCTGGCGCAAGCGCCGAATCCGGCGCGGAAAACATATATGAAGGCCTTGTTACAGAGGAGGCTCTGAACAGGCTCGATTTCATTGTAGGAAAAGAGTATGTGATAAAACATGACTTGGCGGAAGAGAATACCAAGCCTTATAAGATCAAGATCATAGGCGTATTTGAACCAAAATCCACGGATGATCCGTATTGGTTCTATCAGCTTTCTCAACATAAGGATGATATTTTTATAAATTATGACCTGATGGTGAGTGACTTTGTGGACAAAGATATGCTGACGGCAAGCAGGGTCGAGTTCTATCAGCGTTTTGATTATAATTTTATAAAGCTTGATAATATCGATCGTGTCCTCCAGCCGTTCAATAAGGAGGTCCACGGCAGCGAGCTGCTCAAGAAGAATCTTGTACATTATAAATTTCCGATAAAGGACATTGCAGAAAAATTTTTTGTGAAGAGACAGCAGATAACGACCCAGATGCTTTCGATGAATGTATCCATACTTGTGATGCTGGCGCTGTTCCTGCTCATGGTATCACTGCTGAAAATCGAAAGGGAGAAGACGGAGATTTCGGTGCTCATCAGCCGAGGGGCCGGAAGAATGCAGGTCACGCTTACGTATGCGGCTGAAGGTCTTATTTTGGCAATATGTTCCTTGATTTTCGGGCCGCCTCTCGGATTATTGCTTTGCAAGATAATAGGAGCTTCAAACGGCTTTCTGCAATTTGTGGATCGTGCCCCGCTGGATGCTTCCTTGAATAATACATCGTACTTCTATGCATGTCTTGGCATGCTGTTTTCAGTATTTGTACTGGCGGCGCCCGCATACATCAGTTCAGGGGCTTCGGTCGTGACCCGCAAGCAAAATATTGCGAGAAGGATAAAGAATCCTTTCTGGCAAGTGGTTTTTCTCGACATCATATTGTTTGCCATAAGCGGGTACGGATACTACATGTTTGACGGACGGCAGCGCGATCTCCTCTCAACCGGGCTTACGGCCGAGTCTCTTGAGACCGATCCACTTTTATTCATTGCGCCGGCAATATTCGTCATCGCAGCCGGGTTATTCTTTTTAAGGATATTCCCTGTGATAGTGTCTTTAGTGTATAGAGCGGGAAGGCGTCTGTTCCCGCCGGCTGTGTATGCGGTACTGCTGCAGGCGAGCCGGTCTGCGGCGCAGTACCATTTTTTGATGCTTTTTATTTCATTCACTGTTGCGTTGGGGCTTTTCAGCGCTGATGCAGCCAGAACTATAAACCTCAATTCCGAGGAAAAAATCAGATATTCCATAGCCGCCGATGTTGTGATAAAACCGGTATGGGCAAGACAATCAAGCTCTGATGCTTCGCCTGGTATGAACGCGTTTGGGATGAATATGAACCTGTCATCGGGAGAGGGCGAATATGTCGAACCGGATTTCAGGAATTTTGAGAAATCAGCCGGCGTTGAGATAGCAACTAAAGTCTATTCGACGGACGATTGCAGCTTTACTGCAAATAATAAGGATTATAATGCGCGGCTTATGGCGATAAACACTGAAGAATTCGGCAGGATATGCTGGTTCAGGCCGGATCTGCTGCTGCATCATTGGTATCAATACCTAAACCTGATAGCCAGGGAGCCTGCCTCCGTCCTTATTTCAGGATCACTTGCACAGGCCGCGTCATTGAAGCCGGGCGACGCAATAAATATTATATGGGGAGAATCAGGCCGCGCATCAGTCCATATATTCGGGATCGTAGACTATTGGCCTTCATGGAATCCGAATGCGGAAGTGAAGACTGTGTGGGAAAACGGGGAAAGCAGGACGATAAGCCAACCCGATCCGATGCTGATAGTTGGCAATTTCGATTATATTCTGGATAATATGTTACTCGAGCCTTATGACATTTGGCTCAAGATGAAACCCGGGGCTAAAACGGCGGAACTGTACGCCGACCTGGAAAAAAATAATAATAGTATCAGCGAAATTACAAATATGAAGGAAGAGCTCGTGAAGCTGAAGAACGATCCGTTAAAGCTGGGAGTCAACGGCGCTCTCACGCTTGGTTTCATCATATCGTTGATTGTGTGCCTGATAGGGTTCATCCTATATTGGACGCTTTCAATCCGCGCCAGGGAGCTGCAGTTCGGGATATTCAGAGCAATAGGCATACATCTCAGGCAGATTCTGGGTATGCTTGCGTGGGAGCAGGTTCTGACGTCAGGAACCGCCATATTGGCCGGCATTTTGATAGGAAGGGCCGCGAGCAAGCTGTTCATACCGTTTTTCCAGATGTCATACAGTTCATATGAGCAAGTGCCGCCCTTCAGGATCATATATAACACCGGGGATCATGTAAAGCTTTATATTATTGTAGCTGCAATGTTAGTCATCGGATTTGTGTTCCTGTGGTCCCTCGTTTCGAGGATCAAGACCGCACAGGCCTTGAAGCTGGGCGAAGATTGAGAAGATTAAGGAGGTCTTTGCCCTGCAGGGGCTTGACCTGGATAAGTCGCGCCTATTATAATACGATTTAAAGTCATTTTATTCGACCATTCAAGGATTTCCGGGAGGAATGATGGTATGGGGCATATTGTGAGGACCGAAGATGTAACGAAGGTATTTACTGTCGGAAGAAATGCGGTTCATGCACTGAAAGGCGTATCAGTCAAAATCGACGAAAAGAAATTAGTTGCCTTGAAGGGCAGATCCGGATCCGGAAAGACCACGCTGATGAATATGATAGGTATGCTTGACAGACCTACTGCCGGCCGTGTCTTTCTATTGGACAAGGAAGTGACCTGTCTGGATGAGAATCAGAGGACCCGGCTGCGAAAGCAGAGAATCGGATTCATATTCCAATCCGTAGCGCTCATCTCTTACATGACTGCATATGAAAATGTGGAGTTCATGCTAAAAGTTTCAGGTTATCCATCGAATGAAATCAAAAAAAGGACGGAAGAATGTCTTTCTTTTGTGGGGTTATTTAAAAGAATGAACCACAGGACTTTCGAATTGTCAGGCGGAGAACAGCAAAGGGTGGGCATTGCGCGGGCATTCGCACATAAACCCCAGCTGATACTTGCGGATGAACCTACTGCGGAGCTTGACACCCATATGGGATTACAGGTGATAAAAATATTCAAAGATCTGGTTGAAAAAGAATCGGTTTCGATTATTATGGCAACGCATGACCCTGCAATAATGGAGGTGGCAGACAATGTCTATTCGCTCGAAGACGGACGGATACTATAAGAAGACGGACGGATATTATAATGGGAAGTGTTTCAGCAAACCAATCTTAAAGGTTGTCGGTTTTTTGGTCTCATGTATGGTTTTTGCAACTACTTTGCAAGGGTGTTCGATCATCCCCAGAGAGGATGATGTTCTGGCCCCCCCGCTTATCAAGCCTGTAAAGGTGACATATGAGCTTTATGAGGTGAAAAGGCAGACAATATTGGATACTATGAGGGGAGGGGCTACTTTCATCTATAACAGACACTCGAGCCTTTTATATAAGAATAATGGCGGCAGGCTCAAAGCGATCTACGTGAAATTGGGCGATAGTATCAAAAAGGGAACGCTTTTAGCCGAACTTGAAAATAAAAGCATCCTCGACATGATAAAGCAGACCGGAATGGAGCTTGAGAAGGCGAGATTGAGACTTCGGCTGGCTGAAATAGATAAACAGGCCAAGCGGGCAAATCCCGACCCTTCTCCGGAAGAACTGGAAAGAGCAGATATTAATATAAAACTGCAGCAGCTTGAAGTTGATACTATCGAATACAAATTGGAAAACCTGATGCTGGATTATAATAGCACAAAGCTTGTCAGCGCTTTGGACGGAATTGTCACATATGTATCGGATGCGGGGGAGGGCGATATTATCCAGTCATATACCACGCTCATTGAAATCGCGGATCCGACGGAGCTTATCCTCGACTGGAGGTGTACCGATTCCGCGAGAATAACCAGTCTTCATAAGGGTATGGAGGTCGACGTCGAGATAGGTTCAAAGCAATATAAGGGAAGGATTATCGCCACTCCGGTGGATTTCATCAACGAAGTGAATAAAGATAGTTATCGGAATACGATAAGAATCGAAGTAGAGGGAATACCTGATAATGTAAACGCCGGGAGTGACGCCAGGGTATCTGTGATCCTTCAGAAAAGGGATGATGCCCTCGTCATATCGAAAGATGCGTTGAGGATAGAAATGGGCGGAAGCTATGTTCTGGTACTTAAAGATTCAATTAAGAGAGAGCGTACGGTAGAGCCGGGATTAATAACAAGTACCGAGGTCGAGATACTCAATGGGTTGGAAGAAGGGGAACAGGTCATACTGAAATAGGCCGGAGGTTAAGATGCTTTCGTTTTTCGTCATAATACTCAGAAAGATGATCAAAAACAAATGGCTGGTGCTGACCCTGTTGGCGGGAATGATCATCGGGACTGCCCTTCTGAGCTGCATACCCGCTTATACGAACGCCATCCTTCAGAAGATGCTGTTGAAGGAGATTCAAAATTACCAGAAAGACAACGGCATATATCCGGGCGGGTTGTATACCATGGTCGAAACGGGCGGGTTTAATATCAAATCGGGCAAAACGGCATTGGATATGATCGAGCGGTATAATGCGAAAGTTATAGATATTATGCCTTTACCGCTGATTACCGAGTCAAAATTGATTACCACCAATAATTTTTCGTTGCATATACCTAAAGAAAAATCAGAAAAAGGCTATAAACTGAATAGTTTCAATTTAGGCGCTTATTATGGTATGGAAGATCATGTAAAGCTTGTTGACGGACATATGCCTGCGGTGTCTCAAACGAATAATATTTATGAAGCGGTTGTAACTGAGGAAGCCCTTAACAGGCTCGATCTTATTGTGGGAAAGGAATATGAGATAGAACCCGCTTCTCCCCTGCAAAAGATCGAACCTACCAAAATCAGGATCACGGGCGTATTCGAACCAAGCTCTGAGAATGATCCGTACTGGTTCAAAGATATGTCCAATCACAAGAATTATGTCTTAATGAACTTTGACTTGATGATAAGCGATTTTGTCATGAAAGAGATGATGCCGACAAGCCAGATGGAATGGTACTGCTGCTTTGATTACAATTTTGTGAAGCTGGGCAGCATTGACCGGGTCCTTGCCCCAGTCAGGGGAGAGACTCATGGATATGATAAATTGAGTAAAAACCCGATTGATTATAAATTCCCGGTTGAAGGAATTGCGGAAAAGTTTTTTGAAAAAAGGCAGCAGATAACGACAGAAATGCTTTCGATAAATATATCCATACTTGTAATGCTTGGATTATTCCTGCTCATGGTGTCATTACTTAAAATTGAAAGGGAGAAGACCGAGATATCGGTTTTAATGAGCCGCGGCGCCGGAAAGCTGCAAGTAACGTTTACATATGTGGCGGAAGGCTTTATTCTGGCCTTGTGTTCAATGACTGTCGGTCCGCCGCTCGGACTTTTTCTCAGCAGGATTATCGGCGCTTCAAACGGTTTTCTGCAGTTCGTGGACAGGACATCAATCGATGCCGTTCTAGGTAACACATCATACTTTTATGCCTGCCTTGGAGCGTTCTTTTCCATATTTGTTCTGGCGGCGCCCGCATATATCAGTTCGGGAACTTCGGTCATTGTGCGCAAACAGAATATTGCCCGAAGGGTTAAAAAGCCCTTCTGGCAGAAGATATTCCTGGATATCATATTATTTGCCATAAGCGGGTACGCCTATTTCATATTTGAGAGACGCCAGCATAATCTCCTTGCAACAGGCCTTACGGCAAAATCCCTTGAAATAGATCCACTTCTTTTCGTGGCGCCTGCCGTGTTTATTATCGCAGTCGGGTTATTCTTTTTAAGGGTATTCCCTCTCCTTGTATCTTTAGTATATAAGGCCGGCAAACGCTTCTTTACACCGGCTGTATACGCAGTACTGCTGCAGGCAAGCCGGTCTGCGGCACAGTATCATTTCTTGATGCTTTTCATCATATTTACTGTGGCGTTGGGGCTTTTCAGCGCAGATACCGCCAGAACGCTGAATCTTAATGCCGAGGAAAAAATCAGGTATTCTATTGCAGCGGATGTTGTTATTCAACCATTATGGCAAAGACAACTGGAGATTTCGGATCCATCCGCCGCACGGAGTGCTGATACGGATTCGCCGGCAAGGAAGGGCAGATATATAGAACCTGATTTCAGGAGCTATCAGACATTAAAAAGCGTTGAGACGGCCACTAAAGTCTATTCTACAAATGAATGCAGGTTCGTGATAAAAGAAAAGGATTTTAATACACGACTCATGGCTGTGAACACTGAGGAATTTGGCGGGATCTGCTGGTTCAGACCAGATCTGCTGCCCCATCATTGGTTTGAGTACCTGAATCTGATTGCCCAGGAACCATCTTCCGTTCTGATATCAAAATCGCTTGCGAAGGCTGCGGGATTGAAAACCGGCGATGTCATAACGATTTCATGGGGAGATTCAGGTTATGCGCCTGTTTGTGTCTTCGGCATCATAGATTATTGGCCTTCATGGAATCCAAACGCAAAAATCAGCTCAGTCGATCAGGAGGGAGAGGAAAAGACCGGGTATAATCCTGATCCGATGCTTATTGTAGGGAATTTCGGTTATATACAGGATAATATGTCCATCGAACCCTATGAAATCTGGCTAAAGTTGAAGCCTGACGCCAAAACCGCGGATCTATACGACGATATCAAGGAAAGACAGCTTGGCGTCACGAATCTAACAAACATGAAAGACGCACTTGTTGCTCTGAAGAACGATCCGCTCCAATTGGGGGTCAACGGGGCTCTTACACTTGGTTTCATCATATCGGTATCGGTGTGCCTTATAGGATTCATACTGTACTGGACGCTTTCGATCCGGGCCCGGGAGCTCCAATTTGGAATATTCAGGGCTATCGGCATACAGATGAGACATATAATAAGCATGCTCGCTTGGGAGCAGGCCCTGACGTCAGGAATCGCAATACTTGCAGGGGTTTTGACGGGCAGGTTGACAAGCGGGCTGTATATACCGTTCTTCCAGCTTTCGTACAGTTCTTACGAGCAGGTGCCGCCTTTCAGGATCATTTACAGTATCGATGATCACCTTAAACTATATATCCTTGTGGGCGTCATGCTGATAGCAGGGCTTGCGTTCCTGTGGTCCCTCGTTTCGAGGATCAAGACCGCGCAGGCGTTAAAGCTCGGAGAAGACTGATAATTGCAGGTATAAGGAGGCAATATGCTGATAATCCAATGTGAAAATCTTGTGAAGATTTATAAGGTGTCCGACATTGAAGTCGTAGCGCTCCAAGGGCTTGACCTTGATGTGGAAAAGGGCGAAGTCATGGGCATCATAGGCAACAGCGGAAGCGGCAAGTCAACGCTTCTCAATATGATCGGGGGATTGGACCGGCCTTCCGCCGGGAGGCTGGTCGTCGACGACCGCGATCTGCTGAAGATGAGCGACTCTGACCTTGTAAGGTATAAAAGGGATGTCGTGGGATTCGTATGGCAGAATAACGCCAGGAACCTCATACCGTATCTGACAGCGCAGGAGAATATCGAGCTTCCGATGCTGATAAAAGGCGCATCCAGGAAGGACAAAGCCGCCGAGATGCTGGAAAGAGTGGGCCTTTTGGACAGACGGCACAATAAGCTGAACGAGCTTTCCGGCGGAGAGCAGCAAAGAGTGGCAATAGCCATAGCCCTTACCAACAATCCGAAAATATTGCTGGCGGATGAACCTACCGGTAACGTCGATACGAAGATGGCCGACATCATCCTTGATATATTCAACGAATTAAGCAGGGATCTCGGTCTTACTGTAATCATAGTAACACATGATGTGAGGCTTTCCAGGAAAGTGAACCGCGTCGTGGCGATCAGGGACGGCAAGACCAGCAGCGAATACGTGAGGAAAAAGACCTATTCCCAGGAGCTATCAGAAATCAAGGGCGGGTTCGCCGAAAAAAGCGACGGCGCGACTCATGAGGAATTCGCAATACTTGATAAAGCCGGGCGGCTGCAGATACCGAGGGAATATCTTGAAACCATAGGGGCTGATAAGTCGCGCCGGGTGAAGGTGGAACTCGAAGACGGGAGAATCATACTGGCGGTAACGGAGCAGGAGAAATTGACATAGATTCATATGGATATGATAAGCAAGATGAAGAAATAATGTTAGAATAGATACATATCATTGTTTAGTACGGCGTGGAGGATGGATGGGCAACCTGGCGGAGAATTCTGCGGATGGTTCCGGAACAGCAGCAGTGAGGGTCACCTTCAAAGACGGCGCTGCAAAGGATGTTCCGGCCTGCACGACTCTCCTTGAACTATCGCAGGCTTTTAAGAGCGTGTACGGCTGGCGTATTGTCGCCGCCAAGGTCAATAACGATATAAAAGAGCTGACATATGAGATAACAAAGGATTGCACAGTCGAGTTCATCGACCTGAGCCATGACGACGGTCAGCGCATATACAGGAGGAGCCTGCGTTTCCTTCTGATCAAGGCTGTGCATGACATCTACCCGGACAGGAAGGTCGTCATCAACCATTCCATCAGCAAGGGCATATATTGCGAAATCAAGGGCGATACGAACATAGGCGGTATGGGTGATGCGGACGGCGTATGCAGTATCGACGATATGGGCGGTCCGGCGCTTACGGCCGATGAGACACAGCAGATAGAAAAAAAGATGCATGAAATCGTCAAGGCCGCCCTCCCTTTCACAAAGACGATCATACCGATCGAGGAAGCGCGCGAGATAGTGAAGAAAAAGGGCAGGTTTGACCTTTACCATGTCGTGGAACACAGGACGAAGCCATATTTCACGATTTACCGCTGTGAGGACATCGACGACTATTTTTATGGCTATATGGTCCCTGACACCGGCTATCTCGAGTATTTCAAGCTCATTTTCTATCCGCCCGGGATCATAATGCTATTCCCAGAAAAATCAAATCCCACAGTCGTACCGGAATTCAAGGAGCAAAAGAAGCTCTTCAATATATTTCTCGAATACAAGAACTGGGGGCAGATCCTCGACGTTGGTAATGTCGGCGCTGTCAACGATGTTGTCGCATCAGGCGGAATCAACGATCTGGTGCTGATCTCGGAAGGCCTCCATGAAAAGAAGATAGCCCAGATAGCCGACATGGTGGTGAAGGAACCCGGGGCCAAGCGAGTCGTGTTGATCTCCGGGCCGTCGTCCTCCGGTAAGACCACTTTTGCGCGGCGTCTTGAGATCCAGCTCCGGGTCAACGGAGTGAAGCCGTTCACGCTCTCCATAGACGATTTCTTCTTCGACAGGGATAAGACGCCCAAGGATGAAAAAGGTGAATTCGATTATGAGGCTGTGGAAGCAATAGACATTCCGCTATTCAATAAGGTGATTGCAGGTTTGTTGAGCGGCGACGACCTTGAGATACCTGTGTTCGATTTCCTGAAGGGCAGGAGGTCGGACAAGTGCAGGAAGGCTAAGATCGAGCAAGGCCAGATCATTATAATAGAGGGCATACACGGGCTCAACGACGAGCTTACGCATATGATACCCAAGGAATTAAAATTCAAGATATATGTAAGCGCCCTGACGTCTATGAATATCGATGACCATAACAGGGTGCCGACAACCGACACCCGGCTGATCAGACGGATCGTACGCGACAATAAATTCAGGAGCAACGGCGCGCTCGAGACGATAAAGCGCTGGCCGTCGGTCCGCAGGGGCGAGGAGATACATGTCTTCCCATATCAGGAATCTGCCGATGTCATGTTCAATTCGGCCTTGGTTTATGAACACGGCGTATTGAAGGATTATGCCATGCCCCTGCTTGAGAAGATCGACAAATCCTATCCGGAGCATTCGGAAGCCAAACGCTTGATAGAATTCCTGAACTATTTCCTTCCTATAAGCACGCAAAACATCCCGCCGAATTCTATCATCAAGGAATTCATCGGAGAGTAATTTTGTGATAAAATGTTACTGATATGGATAATTCCAAACATAAGAAAAAAGACTCGCCGGTCTTATTTATAATTCTGCTGACGGCGGTTATTGCCATTTCGGCGATAACGTACTCAAATAGTATTGCATCGTCGGCTGATGAGCAAACCCCCCGCATAGCTTTGGATTCCAGCGAAAGACCTGTGATTTGCACATACAAGAACAGCATCATCAAATGTACGTCTGAGAGTATTGCCTCAATAGATACTAAAGGCAAAGTCAAGTGGGAGATACATATTTCCGCTGCCGACCCTTTTATCAAGATATCATCGGCCGGCCTGCTTGTCGCTGATTATGGAGGCAGATATCTGTGCGTGATAAGCGGCGGCGCAATAAAATGGGAGTCGAAGTCCGGAGAGGCTATCATCAACGCCGATATATCCGATGATGGCAGCGTCACTGTTGTCCGGCGAGATACCAGCTACAAATCAAAGGTGTTTGTTTATGATCCGCAGGGCAGAGAGGTATACAGCAGGAGTTTTGCCGGCATATACGCGGCGCAGGCCGTTTTGACGCAGCCCGGCAGGACGATGGTCGTCAATGGGATAGATCCTTCAGGGCTCTTTGCCGTTTCGGTCCTCAGTTTCTTTGATGCGGAAGGCAACCCGACCGGGACATTGACGCCTGCGAAAAATGAGGTATTCCCCTTTCTTGAACTGCTTCCCGGCAACCGTATATTGGTGGGCAGTGAAAGCGGCCTGAAGATATATGATTCCGGGCATAAGCAGATATTCGGGAAAAATATCGGAGATATAACAGGTATTACGGTCACAGACAGACAATATATTTTTGTTGCATTGAATTCTCCTGTCGATCCGGGCTCGGGAAGGTTGATGGTTTTTAACGCCAAGGGAGATCAGAAATCAGATGTCAAGGTCAACGGCAATGTCGCCGGCCTGAATGCTTTCGGCGATATCGCGGCGGTAAATACGGGAAGAGAAGTCTTATTCATAACCTCTTCCGGCAGGATGAACGGCAGATTCACTTCACCATCGGAAGTAACCGATGTATGGTTTATCAACAGGATGCAGGCAGCAGTCGTTACCCACAACAGCATCGAATTGTGCGACGTAGGT
>CAYWGM010000031.1:0-1673 GCA_964457875.1 uncultured Eubacteriales bacterium
CGGGACTTTAGCACGGGAGCTTGCGCCGCTGAAAAAAATACGGGATAACCATCCAAAACTGCTTTTGACGCTGGATGAAATCGGGACAGGCTCGAATTATGATGGTATAAGGCATGTCAATCTGCTGCATTGGCTGCTCGGAGAATAATTGCCTTAATATTGAAGCAAGAACATATGTTTGGTATAATATTACTGAAGGTAGGTGATAGTTCCAATGGATGATAACCAAAATGCAACTGTTTGAGGTCAAGTGTATTCGAACATTCGCCATAAGTTCTAAGAAAGCCGATGGTTGAATTCCGTTATCATTTTGCCGATGCCTATTATATCAACTTGTTTGTCATACCCGCAAGATAGAGAGGCAGGTTGGTTATTTTACCGTCCGTGACATAACCGCGTTTGGAAAAACGGATTGCAGTTTCCGGCTGGCGGTTTTTGATATACGCCTTGAAACTGGCGGCACTTTTATCCTCTCCGCCCTTGACTTCAACCGGAACAATGTCCATGCCGTTCTGCAAGAGAAAATCAATCTCGCAGTTACGCTCAGCATAAAACCTTGGCTCAACCTCAAACTGGCCACGGAGCTGCTGAAGCACAAAATTCTCTATAAGAGCACCTTTGAACTGATAATCACTCTTCAAAAGAATCGCCGCATTATCAACGCCTGCCATGTGCTTAAGCAGTCCGGTGTCAAACAGAAAGAGCTTAAAATAATTAAGTTGGTCAAAGGATTTAAGCGGATGCTCCGGTTTGGATACGTTATATATTCGGTTCAGCATCCCAGCAGACACAAGCCATTCAATAGCTTCCTCAAACTCCCTCGCCCTTGCGCCTTCCTTGATGCAGCCATAGATGAATTTCTCATTGCCCTTGGCAAGCTGAGAAACAATGCTACGGAAAACCAGCAGAATTCGTCCCGCATTTACCTTGCCGTTATGCTTTGAAAAATCGTTTTCGTAAATAGTTACAAGCTCGTCTTGAATCTGGCGAATCCTCTGCGGATCTTTATACCGAATCCAAGACGCAACGCATTCGGGCAATCCCCCGATAATCAGGTAATAGTTGTATGCCTCAAGCAAGCGGTTATGAAAGATCTCCTCTATGGACTGCCCTTTTTGGATTTGTTCATAAAAGCTGAAAAGTGGCGGGTCTATAGCCGCGATAAATTCATCAAAGGACAGCGGATACAGGTCAATCAGGTTGACCATGCCGACCGGATAGGACTTTGGCTTTGCCAAAAGCGTACCAAGCAGGCTTCCAGCCGCAAGCACATGATGTTCATTGGCTTTTTCTTTGAAATATTTCAGAGCATTCAGCGCGGCGGAGCATTCCTGTATCTCGTCAAAGATAATCAGCGTTTCACCCTGCTCAATCTTTTGGTCGGCAAGAATCCCGAGTAAGTCTATAATGCGCTCGGGATTCTTATTCTGCTCAAATATGGATGCAAGCTGGTCTTCTTCATCAAAGTTGAAATAGACATAGTTTTTATACTGCGTCCTTCCAAACTCTTTCATCAGCCAGGTTTTTCCGACCTGCCTTGCGCCCTTTAGTATCAGTGGCTTTCTCTCCGGGTCGTTTTTCCATTCGACGAGTTTATTGAAAACATTTCTGTTCAAAAAACACCTCCGCAGCTTTACTTGCGATAACAATATAACACAAAATTGCAAGAATTT
>CAYWGM010000031.1:1773-7730 GCA_964457875.1 uncultured Eubacteriales bacterium
GCATCTGTTAACTACCACCCTGTTGGATATACAAATAGCCGCGATGACGGATTTGTTCCTTATAAAAAGATGTTTAGTGCGCTTGCAGAACTTACCGGGAAGCCTATATACAAATATCGGGCATTTGAGTTGCTTGTTACGCTTGACTTGGAGATTTATCAGGCGACGCGGCGGCTAATCGTTCCGGCGGACATTGAACTTCCGCAGCTGCATAAGATTTTGCAGCAAGTGTTTCATTGGAATGACTATCACCTGCACGACTGGTATGTGTTTGACGAAAAAAACTGCGAGCCTGTCGCCCGTCTTGTAATGACCGATGATGATTTGTCGTATGACGATAAATCGATTCTTGAGGCGGATCACAGGCTGTCGGAGTTTTTGCCAAAGTACAAGCATATTATCTATACCTACGATATGGGCGACAACTGGGAGCATCTGATTGAGCTCGTACGGGTGATTGACGAGCATAACGAGGAATCACCGTACCTGCTCGAATCGGTTGGACAAGCCCCGCCTGAAGATGTCGGCGGTGTTGGCGGGTATATTGACTTCCGCAAGATAATGCAGAATCCGCAGCATGAGGATTACGAGCAAATGAAACAGTGGGCAGGATATTGGCATTTTGATTTATATGATTGGGAAAGCCGTCCAAAAGTCATTCACATATGGTGAGTGTATAAGATTTATACTACCTTATGAACAACCGCAGGTCAGCGGTTCGAGTCCGCTCACCGGCTCCAATGAAAAGAAACGTGTAGTTTCAAGGGCTACACGTTTTAATACAATATATTCCAGACCTGCTTTGTGGTATACTATTCAGATAAAAGAAACAGAAGCAAAAGATATTTTGACTGGAACAAAGGAGGCATTTGCATGGCTGCTGACTTTAACGCCATAAGCAGAACAGTTAAGAATTATGCTGACGATGTCCGAGATGCGATGCCGGTTGATAAAGTGGTATTGTTCGGCTCTTATGCCAAAGGAACTGCCACCGAGCAAAGTGATATTGACATATGCTTCTTTCTGCATAGCTTTGAAGGGAAGCGCAGGGTAGATATACTGTATGAACTCCTTGGATTGACGCATAAGTATAAGGGTGTCTACTTTGAGCCTACTGCTTTCCCGACAGAGGAAATTGAGCGTGGGAATCCGTTTGTTAAAGAGATTTTAAGAACAGGAATTGAAGTATGATTTATTATTTGCATGCAACACAATTATAACCTTAAAGGGAGGGGTCGCAATGATAGGACGTGTCCATGACCACATCGTGAAGGAGCTTCAGCAGAATACCAAAACAGATATTGTATTTGTGATCACGGCTATCGCGCTGAATTTCATTTCGCTTATGGTCAATTCCAGCTTTGCCGGAAATGATTACAAGTCTCAATCGGACGTAATCATTTTAGGAATTCTCTTTGCATTGACGATACTGGTCAACACAGCTTCGATAATCGGACTTATCAAAGGCAAACAGACGAGGAAGAAACTGCTTGACGGCCTTATCAGGATGTATTCCGATCAGGGCGTCGAAGGCTATTACGATGCATCGCTGCTATCGAACTACAACACCCGCTACAATATGTTCATAGCCGTTGTATCCTTCATAGGTTTCGCCGCGATCGCCATCCCCATGACTATGCTGTAGCTTTATAGTCTTACGCAATAGGCTTACACTTAAGCCCTTACGCCCAATATGTGAAGGAATCGTATTTCTTTCCATGAATAATTGGTCACAGGGTAGTAATCCCTGTCGATGGTGTGCGCTGCGACTAAGATGTTACCAAGTGAGGCCGGATAGCCCGTGTATACCACTACGGGCGAATGCTGGTAGACTCCGCCGCCCTGAAAAGACAGCTGGATGATGTCTCCCGGCTGCATATCCGAGGCGCTTGCGGCAACTGCGAACGGTCCCGCACCGCGATTGCCGGTGAGAAAATTGTAAAGGAAATTGACCCCAGTCCAGGAAGGCGTCCTGTTATTTGCAGAAATGTAATACCATCCAAGGACCGGCGCGTAATTCATGACCATGCTGCCGGCATAGATGCATTGCGATGCGTAATTGGTGCAGTCTCCGCCGAAATCATCAAAGTTGAAGTACGCGGGATTGCGGGCGAATGCCCACCTGTGCGCGTATTGCACTGCGTTCGCCCTGTTGTAGGGCCTGATGTACGGCCAGTTATACGGCCTGTCATGCGACCTGTCATACGGCATCTGGTTTTAATTTCGACCTAAGAAAACATCATCTCAATAATTAATTTATGTTATTTGTGCGATTTTGGTTTGCGCTGTATATAATATTTAGTAGGATCAAAGGAAGAGCGAGTCATCGAGAGGTAATCATTGAGAGGTAATCATTGAGGGGCCATAAAAAACATATCGCCCGCATATTTTCGGTCATATTGGCACTGGTAGCAATTTCGGGTGGCGTATCTTTTGTCGATAATAATACGTCATTAAATATCGGGTCGGTGATCAATCATGTGCAGAATGACGAGAAGAATGACGAGCGGCCTGATGTGCCGCTTGCTGCGCAGCCTGAAGATCTTCTCATGGTGCATTTTATCGATGTCGGGCAGGCAGATTGCATACTTGCGGAGCTTCCCGGGGACGGGACGATGATGATCGACGCCGGAAATCGTGACGATGGCGGCTTAATAATTGATTATATAAGACGGTTGGGCGTCAACAGAATTGACATACTTGTCGGGACGCATCCGCATGAGGATCATATAGGCGGTATGGCGGAAATAGTGGATGAAATGGACATCGGCGATGTGTACATGCCCAAAGTGAGCCATATTACATATACCTTTTCCAATCTGCTCAAGGCTCTGGATAAAAAAGGGCTTAAAATAAAAGCCGCCGAAGCGGGCGTTGTCATCGTGCCGCCCGGGCTGCGCGGACCGGAACCCACTGCCGATACCGGGAGCGATACCAGGAAAGATATCAGGATCGAAATGTTATCGCCACCCAAAGGCGCCGGCTATGAAGATATAAACGATTGGTCGGCGGCAATAAGGCTGGAGTATGGCAGCGTCTCATTTCTCTGTATGGGCGATGCCGGATTCGGACCCGAGAAGGATATGATGGCCGGCAATTCCCAACTGATATCGGATGTCCTGAAGGTAGCTCACCATGGGAGCCGTTATTCCACATCGGCGGACTTCCTGGACAAGGTGATGCCAGACTTCAGTGTCATTTTTGTTGAAACGGGCAACGAATATGGATTTCCGGCATCTGAGACCATCTCAAAATTATCGGATAGGGGAGTAAGGATATTGAGGACGGATGAGCACGGGAGTATAATATTTACGACAGACGGCACGAACATAAGCGTCAAAACAAGCAGGTGAAAAGCGGGAATGAAATACATTATCGACAGGATTGAAAATAACATCGCAGTATGTGAAACGGAAGACGGAGAAATGGTTAACATCCCCCTTAACAAGCTGCCTGAAGGGGCGGCCGAGGGAGATATCCTGCGATCCGCCGGGGATATGTTCCAAGACGGCGGGGATACCTTGATTGTGGATGCTGAAGCAAGATCGGCCTTCCAAAATGAAATAAACAAATCCATGCGCAAGCTGTGGGAAAGCTGACCTTTATTAAGTGCGCAATTATTAAACGCTTAACCTACTAGAAAAGGGGTGTTTTAAATGCCAATATTGGACATGCCACTTGAACAATTAAAGAGGTATGACGGGATAAGCCCGAGACCATCCGATTTCGACGGGTTTTGGGAAAAAGCGCTTAATGAGATGCGGTGCGTCGACCCGAAGCTGGAATTTATTCCGGCAGCATTCGAAACTCCTTTCGCGGAGTGCTTTGACCTTTATTTCACCGGAGTTCAGGGAGCCAGGATACATGCCAAATACCTGCGCCCGAAGGACAACTCGATTCGGCATCCTGCAATCCTGCGTTTTCATGGATATTCGGACAACTCCGGCGATTGGTGCGATAAACTGGGCTACGTGGCGGCAGGTTTTTGTGTGGCCGCAATGGATTGCCGCGGCCAGGGCGGACTGTCGGAGGATGTCGGCGGAGTTGCGGGAAATACGCTTAGAGGGCATATTATCAGGGGTTTGAGCGATGGGCCGGAGAATCTGCTCTACAGGCAGATCTTTCTTGATACCGCCGAGCTCGCGGCAATCGTTATGTCACTGCCTGAAGTCGACGGAAGCAGGGTAGGCGCCATGGGATTATCACAAGGCGGGGCCTTGACGCTTGCATGCGCCAGTCTCGAACCGCGTATCAGGAAAGCCGTGCCTATGTATCCTTTTCTTTGCGACTACAAGAGGGTATGGGAAATGGATCTTGCAAAAGATGCCTATGAGGAGCTTGCGATATATTTCAGACGTTTTGACCCTCGGCATGAACATGAGGACGAGATATTCACTCGTCTTGGCTATATAGATGTGCAATACCTTGTACCTCGGATCAAGGCCGATATACTGATGGGCACGGCGCTGATGGATAATTTATGCCCTCCGTCCACTCAATTCGCGGCTTACAATAAGATTACATCGCCGAAGCAGATGGCGATCTACCCGGATTTCGGCCATGAAAATTTGCCGGGTTTCAACGATATGGCATACCAATTCATGCTTTCACTATAAAATACTCATTTATGCTGCAAATAAAGTCCGGCGCCTCATGCTTAAGGCGCCGGACTATTTTTGACTGATAAAACAGGTTATTTCTGTGGCGGTTGTTTGGTCGCATCATCCTGTGTTTGTGCGGGTTGAGCCGGTTTCGCGGGTTGTCCCGGCTGGTTCGGAGGCAGCTTGCCCTTGCGATTCTTCCTGATATATCTGATCAGAAGTATGACCAGGAATGCGATGATAGCCAGCGGAACCACTGATACTACAACGATCAGGAGCCAGGTTACGATGCTGACCAATGCGTTGGTTACAATAATGAAACCGGTCTTCATAGTCTTCCATACATCGGCAAGCGAAGAGAAATTGAACGATATCTCTTTGGAATGCCTCAGCGGATCGGACGCTTCCAGTACGGTTATCGACACGGTGGATTCGTCGACCAGCCTGTCCCAGAGCAGCAGCCTGCCTTCAAGGACTTCAATATCGCCGGTGATTCTGTTCAATTCGGCTTGAACCTTCAATGTATCTTCTATGGACACCGCTTTGTCTTGGATCTCAAGAAGCTTGTCGCGGCCTTTTCTGAGGTTGTCGAGCCTTGCGTTGGTATCGAAGTACTGGTCGGTGATATCTTCACTCGAAGTGTTCGAATTGACTACTGTACTCGTCTCATCGAGGAAGTCAAGGAACGCGTCCAGTTTGTCCGGCGATACCTTATACACAACATATATGGTCTTGTGAGTGCCGTTCAGGCTGACGCTTTTGCTGAATTCATAGCCCCCGTTTTTACCGACCCATTCATTGATCTTCTTGATGGAATCGTCAATCTCGACGACTTCCACTGTAACGTTCGCATTGCGGATGATCTTTTTAATGGTACTCTTGGCCTGTGCTACGTCCGAAGGAGTTTTGCCGTCATCGGCCGAAATCGCATCCTTGCTGTTTTCGGTAAATTCGACGCCGGCCATATCCATGTCTCCTTTTGCCGGAGCCATTTGCCGGTATGCCGATTCGTTGGCCTTCGAGCTGCAGCCGGAAGCGATAACGCCGATGGCAAGCACCGTCACCAAGAGAATTGCCCAAGATACTTTCCAATATTTACGCAACATTTCAGACTCCCCCTTTTACCTCTATATATTAATATTAGCACAACCAAGTCCAATATAGTATATGACGATAGACAGCAGCCGAATGTTCCCTTAGCGCTCCCTCAGTGTTCCTTCTGAATTCATCTCAGTGTTCCTTCTACAAGCTGAAGTGCTGAAGCGCTGAAGCGTTGCGTTAAATTCAGACAGAAGAGTGTCGCATGGTTGCATGTTCTGCATACAGGTGAATCAGGATACGTGAGTGTTCAATTTA
>CAYWGM010000031.1:7830-9047 GCA_964457875.1 uncultured Eubacteriales bacterium
AAATTCATTTATACTCACATTATGACTATAATTCTGCACAAAAGTTAAAATAATGAGCAGCTAACTGCGGCAGTGGCGGCAGTGGCATGACCTGTCAACAATACTCAACAATACTCAACAATACTCAACAATACTCAATTATCTTGTAATGGCAGGTTTTTTGGTATAAAATTTTATGTATACTACTTTTCGTTGAAGCTAATAAACAAAAAGAGTTAGGGGAGGGGATCATGGCGGCGCTGAAGAAGCATGATTTTGCAGTCGTTTTGCGTGTCGCGATGGCAATATTTATCCTGATTGTTACAGTGCTTATGTTATTTTCGTTGACATCCTGCTCGACTTATTCTTCAGAGAAAACGATCTATATCGGAATAAGCGACTCCTATCCGCCTATGGAGTACCGGAACGATAAAAACGATGCGATAGGATTTGATGTGGATTTTGCAAATGAAATCGGCAAAAGGCTCGGAATGAGGATCGTATTTGTATGGACTCCATGGAGCGATATTTTGCAGGCCTTGAGGTCAGATAAATTCGATTGTATAATATCTGCGGTAAGCATAACGCCGGAACGGCAAAATGAATTTGTATTTACAAAACCATATATGGCTAATGCGCAGGTCATTGTAACCAGGCCGGCCAATACTTCTATCAAAGAATTGAAAGACCTGAAGGACAAGAAGGTCGGCTGCCAGAAGGATACGACGGCTAATGATTCATGTGATGAATATCTGCAAGAAATGCCATTTGAGTTGACTACATATGAAAAGATCATTATGCCTTTTGCCGATCTGAAGTCCGATAAAATCGATGCCATAGTGGTTGATGAAGTAGTCGCATCCTATTATGCGTCAGCTGATCCCGAGAGTTACAAGATTGCGGTCAGGGGATTGACAAACGAGCCTATCGGCATTTGCTTCAGAAAAGGGGATGAATCCCTTCGCGATAAGATGCAAAAGGTTATTGACGGGATGAAAACCGATGGGACGCTCAAACGATTTTCGGAAAAATGGATTGGTAAAGACCTCACGAGCAATATCGATGAGTCATCGGGGCAATAATAAAATACGGAGGGACGAGTTTTGGCGCACTATAAATATCGCAGTAAATATCGCACTAAGCATAGCAATAAACATGGCACTAAACGTCATACCCGGTTTTCGTACGGGATTATCATATTAATTATAATAATTGTTGCATTGATATTTGCATTGATA
>CAYWGM010000031.1:9147-18919 GCA_964457875.1 uncultured Eubacteriales bacterium
TTGCATTGATATTTGCATTGATAGCCTTCGGCGGCTGCACAGGCAGGCGTTTTTTGGGCGAAGGCGGCACGCAGGATCCTGCGTCCGTAAATCCTGACAGCACCGTCACCGAACCGGGCACAAGCGCCGAAGATACCACAGGCAGCGATCCCGGAAGTACCAACGACCCCGCTGGCACCGGCGATTCCGCTGGCACGACCGGCGATCCCGCTGGCACCGCCGGTCCTCAGGCCCCCGACATAGACCTTGAAAAGATCAAGCCTGACGAATCCGGTAAAATCATGGTCGTCATGTTCCACAACTTCATTTTGAATTACAAGCCGGGCGGGGATAAGGAATGGACCACTACGCTCGACGATTTCAGAGCCCTGCTGCACGACCTCTATGACAGGGGATACAGGCTTATCAGCCTCAGCGACTATCTCAGCGGCAATATCGACGTCCCTGCCGGATGCATACCGATGGTCTTCACCTTCGATGATGCCACCGCCGGCCAGTTCAGGCTTGCTGACAATAATGGCAAGCTTGAGATAAGCAAGAATTGCGCCGTTGCGGTGATGGAGGAATTCTATCAGGAGCATCCCGATTTCGGGCTGGAGGGGACTTTCTACGTGAACCTTGGCGACGGGGCGTTTCCCGGGGCGGGCACGATAGAGGACAGGCTTAAGTATCTTATAGATAAAGGATTCGAGATAGGCAACCACACTTATGACCATGTGCATCTGCCCGCGGTGAAGACTGCCGCCGAGATTCAAAAACAGGTCGGCGCCAACCAAAAGACCATTTCCGAGATGATCCCCGGGTATGTGATGAGTTCAATTTCGCTGCCGTATGGCGAACCGTCCAAAACACTCCATGACTATCTGA
Source organism: uncultured Eubacteriales bacterium (assembly GCA_964457875.1). GTDB lineage: Bacteria > Bacillota > Clostridia > Acetivibrionales > CAYWGM01 > CAYWGM01. The sequence continues at coordinate 10,015 of CAYWGM010000031.1, forward strand.
TAAGAGGGGAATATGAAGGGACTCAATATGAGAATCTCGCGATTCTGCAGGTGGGCTGGGATCCGAATCCTTCACCCATCAGTGTCAAATTCGATCCGTATGATACGCACAGGGTCAGGGCTCAGGGTATCGAGCCAGTCAACGGAGACCTTACGTGGTGGTTCGCCAGACTGACCAGATCAGATCAGTTCGTAAGCGACGGCGATCCCTCGATATTCACGGTGCCGGAATCCAAAAAGGAATCAGTCTCCGTCGAAAAACTGCGCGGCAGGAAACTGTTCACCTATTGAAAGCGACAAGAGCTTTGCCATAAGCTTTTTCCCGTTCATTTTACACAAAATGAAATGTATGTTATAATAACATTGATTTTAAAGGTTTCCGTAATTTTCATTTTTTGGAAGCCTTGAATTAGGGAGTGTTGCTGTTATGCCGAAAGGAACAATAAAAAAAGTCCAGACCGACGTAGATGTAAAGCGCAAAGCTGTGAAGCTTGTTGTTGCGCATATGAAAAAAAAGATATCGTCGTTTAAGTTCATCGGCTCCGAGCATATCACCGAATGGATCGAAGCTACCGAAAAGCTGTTGGACAAACCCGAATTCAATGTGATGGAATATATACAAATGCGCAGGGATCTGAATGATATCATTGAAAGGACGCTTGACGAGACTGTCAGGTTCAAGCTCCGCGATTCGTGGTACAGCCTTGGCAAGGCCCTGGAAAAAAAGGTAAAGCAAAAATAATATAAAGAGCCGCCATTTACATTAGGCGGCTTTCGTTTTGGTATTCAATTAGGACCATGGATAGGGCTGTAGCTTATCATCTGTAGCTTATCAGCAATTCAGCGAAGACAAACTCTTTGAAATAATCGTTTCAACAAAAAAATCGACTTCGCTTCCTTATTGTGGTAGAATATACCAATTAATACTATGTATTGTATTTTTGGAAGTAATTTGCCGATATATTGTACAAAATTTTGAGAAAGGGACAAATAAATGATGTTTTCTGAGCAATTTATAGCTAAATATCAACAAAAACGCGGTTTTAAGTAAAAATTCAGTCCCTTAGTCCAAATTTTGTACAAAAAGGTGTGATTATTTTTTGAAAGAGAGGTAATGCTGAAAAGCATTGCCTCTCTTTTTCGCCATCACAGCGATCAGAATATCTGCTGGATTTGGGCTTTATTTTTGACGATATGCATGAGCATTTTGCGATTGGTTTTAGCGAGCTGCTTAAATTCCTCGCGGCTTTCAAAGTATGCGACGCAAATCATCTGAATAGAGCAGATTACATAAAATATGGCCTGCTTTTCTTCTTTGGTCAGCTTGCTCTCATTGTCGTATCCGTACAGAATTCCGCCGAGAACGTCAAGCCATTTTGCATATGCTTCATCGTTACTTTCACATAATATGCCGGTCGCGCAATAGCAGGCGTCCCATAAGCGGATATTAACCTCACTCAAATCGAAATCTATGAATCCGCACACCTCGCCGTTCTCAAACAGGATATTACTCGGATTGGGGTCGCGGTGAACGAGTTGTTTGGGAAGCCTGTCAAACAGCTTCCCAAAGGTATCGATATAATCTGAGAAGAATTCCTCATCGAGACCCATGCTCCATTGCACGTTCTGCTGACGCAGATTCGGAAGTGCCCATTCCGTTATGCTTTTGTACAAATTGACCTCATCCGGTATGACTTCCTTTTGCACCTCTCTCAGCGCTTTATGCAGTTGTGCGATGCTTTTTCCGTATTTTTTACCAAACTCGATGCGGCTATTTCCGAACCTATCGGACTTTGGAAGCGGGCTGCCTTTGAGACTATGTGCCAGGATGAAAAGCTCCTTGCCGTCCAGATATTCGACTCCTGTTTTCGTAGGCACAGGAAGGGACGAGGCAAAACCCTGTTTTGAGAGTGTTTTTGCGATCTTAAGGTTTTTCAAGAGCTTTTCGCGGTTGCCCGTTTTAAGGGTGTAATCGTCGCCGACCTTCCAAACGCTGCCGGATACTTTCGCTCCGTCCATGATGTAAATGTCGCCAATCGGCAAGTCGCTTTCGATGTCCCAGTTTTCAAGGTTTTTTCGCAAATACTTTTCAATATACATAATTACCACCTCCGGTTTTTTAGGTTTGTGATGCTGATAAATTGAGAGATATTTTTTCGGAGAGCAGCCATACATCTTGGTAAATGCCTTATAAAATCCCGCGTAGGTATCAAACCCGTACTCTAACACGACATCGATGGCTTTTCGTCCATCAGCAATTTCACTAAGCGCATGATCGAGCCGTCGCTTCAGGATATAGCTCGAAACAGATGATTCCATCACCAATGAAAACAGGCGGTAATAATGAAATGTTGAGTAATTCGCCATCCTCGCCAGTTCTTCGGCTGTAATGTCGGTTCTGAGATTTTGCTCGATGTAGTCGAGACTGGATTTGATTATTTCGGGTATCTGCATGGTATCCCTCCTCCGTACGGTGGTTTAAGTATACAGCTTAAATTCTGCTATACATTTCCTGTGCTGCGATTAAAACGATAAAATATCAGGTTATATATAAAAAGCACCAATCCGTCGATTGATGCTTTTCTGATAAACGTTTAAAAACGGTCTTTTTTTAGTTTACAAGGTTCCTTTATAGGTATTTGCGTGCCTCGGAAATAGCCGCGCGTACCGCGTCACCGGCGGGACCGCCTTTGATGCTCCTGGCGCCGACGCTCTTTTCCAGCTTGATGGCGTCGAATATGTCTTGCTCAAACGATGAAGAAAATGATTTGAATTCGTCCAGCGTCAACTGATCTATCGCAATATTCCTGCTTATGCACAAAAGCACGATCCTGCCTGTCACTTCATGCGCTGACCTGAACGGCATACCCTTCGAGGTCAGGTAATCGGCTACGTCGGTCGCATTGATATACCCGCCCGCTGCTGCATCCCTCATCCTCGCGGTATTTACCTTCATTGTGCGCAATACCGCCTCGAATATCCGCAGACAGGCCTTGACAGTGTCTATGGCTTCAAAGACCGCTTCCTTGTCTTCCTGCATATCCGAGTTGTAGGAGAGCGGCAGGCCTTTCATTGTCGTAAGCATTCCGACGAGGTTGCCGTAGACCCTGCCCGTCCTGCCCCTGATCAGTTCAGTTACGTCCGGATTCTTTTTTTGCGGCATGATGCTGCTGCCGGTGCTGAACGCGTCGTCCATCTCTATGAACGCAAACTCTGATGTGGACCACAACACGCACTCCTCGGCGAACCTGCTCAGATGCATCATTACGATGGAAAGGCAGGCGAGCAGCTCGCACGCGAAATCCCTGTCCGACACAGAATCGAGGCTGTTTTCGGTGACCGATGAAAAACCGAGTTCCCGCGCGACGAAATCCCTGTCAAGCGGATAGACGGTCGCGGCAAGGGCGCCTGCTCCCAATGGCATGGCATCAGTCCTCTTTTTACAATCGTCAAGCCGACCAGCGTCCCTCTTCAGCATCTGGAGATATGCCATGAGGTGATGGGCGTAAGTGACCGGCTGAGCCCTCTGCATATGGGTGTATCCCGGCATTATAGTGCCGGTATGCTTTTCGGCGGCATCCAATATTGACTTCATGAATTTGCGTAATAACGATGCTATCGAATCGATCTCTTCTTTTATATACATCCTGAAATCGAGAGCGACCTGGTCGTTCCTGCTCCTGCCGGTATGCAGCATTTTACCGGTTTCGCCGATACGCTCGATGAGCAGTTTCTCGATATTACTGTGGATGTCTTCACATGACATATCGAAATCGATCCGTCCCGATTCAAAATCGGCAAGTATATCTGCGAGTGTCCGGCAGATGAGGTCTGACTCCTCTTGCGGGATGATGCCTTGTTTCCCTAACATCTTCGCGTGCGCTATGCTGCCGGCAATATCCTGCCGGTACATCCTTTTGTCGAAGCTTATGGATGAATTGAACTCTTTAACAAGGTCATCCGTTTGTTTTTCAAACCTGCCTCCCCATAGTTTCATGGTTCGGACACCTCCTGGCCTGTTTCGCCGGCGTTTTACGCCGTCTACCGCAGCTTCTTTTTGTTTTGTTCGAGCATCAGCGCCCTGACTTTGAGCGGCAGACCGAACAGGTTTATGAAACCTTCCGCATCCTTCTGGTTATATACCGAGTCTTTGCCGAAAGTCGACAATTCCTCGCTGTAGAGCGAATACTCCGATTTAATGCCTGCGAACATGCAATTGCCTTTATACAGCTTCATGCGAACAGTCCCTGTCACCGTTTGCTGCGTGCTGTCGACAAAGGCTGAAAGCGACTCGCGGAGCGGGGTGAACCACTGCCCGAAGTATACGAGCTCTGCGAACCGCAGCGCCACGATCTCCTTGTAATGCAGAGTGTCCCTGTCGAGGCACAGTGATTCGAGTCCGCGATGGGCGTCGTAAAGTATTTTGCCGCCCGGCGTTTCGTAGACTCCTCTGGATTTCATCCCCACAAGCCTGTTTTCGACCAGGTCAGCTATACCGATCCCGTTTTCGCAGCCCAATCTGTTCAGGACTTCTATTATCTGCACCGGTCCGTATTGCTTGCCGTCGATCTTGACCGGGACGCCTTTTTCAAAAAATATCTCCACATATGAAGGCTTGTCGGGCGCATTTTCGGGAGGCACAATGAGCTTCAGCAAGTGGCGGTAATCGGGTTCATTGGCCGGATTCTCAAGATCCTGGCCTTCATGGCTCAGATGCCAAAGGTTCCTGTCCATGCTGTAATTGTCTTTTTTTGTGACCGGAACGGGTATGCCCCTTTGTACTGCATAATCTATCTCATCGTCCCTTGATTTCAAGTCCCATTCCCTCCACGGCGCGATGATTCTGAGATGGGGGGCGAGCGCCTTGACTGTGAGCTCAAACCGCACCTGGTCGTTGCCTTTTCCGGTGCAGCCGTGCGCTACGGCTGAAGCGCCTTCTTTTTGCGCTATCTCGACCATCCTCTTTGCGATTATCGGCCTCGCGAACGAAGTCCCGAGCAGATAGGAGCCTTCATATACAGCGCCTGCCTTCAGGGTGGGGAAGATATACTGCGTGACGAATTCCTCTTTGATGTCCTCGATATATATCTTGCTGGCGCCTGTTTTAATCGCCTTTTCCCTCAGTGGTTCAAGTTCCTCGCCCTGGCCGACGTCCGCCGCCATCGCGATGACTTCGCAATCATAATTCTCTTTGAGCCAGGGGATGATGATCGAGGTGTCAAGACCTCCCGAATATGCGAGTACGACCTTTTGCTTCTCCGCCTGCTTTGCCGCCATTTGCTACCTCCCGGAAAATTAATGCTTCATTTTAAATGAAGTTTATTATACAATAATTGGAGATATTATACAACATGACAAAAGGACTTTAATGGTTATTTTTGGCGTTGATCCGGGGTTCGCGATTACCGGGTACGGGATAATCGAATATAGCTGCAATAAGCTTAAGGCGATCGACTACGGAATAATCGGGACGGAACCTTCGGATGCGCTTCCCAAAAGACTTTTGTATCTCAATGAGCAGCTCGAAACGTTGATTGACAGGTATGATCCGGATGCGGTGTCGGTTGAAGAGCTATTTTTTAATAAGAATATCAAAACGGCGCTGAACGTAGGGCATGGCAGGGGTGTTGCCCTTCTGTCGGCGGCAAGGTCCGGGCGGGAGGTTTTTGAGTATACGCCGCTCCAGGTGAAGCAGGCCATCGTCGGGTACGGTAAGGCTGAGAAGGCCCAAATGCAGCAAATGGTCAAGCTCCTGCTCAATCTGAAGGAGATACCCAGTCCTGACGATGCTGCCGACGCCCTGGCTGTTGCCATCTGCCACGCCCATTCGTGCAAGCTTGCTTCATATGCTTGATTTTGGAGATTTCGGAGATTTCGGAGATATGGGAGATAAGGAGAATATAGATTGTTTGCGTACATAAAAGGCAAAATTGCCAGCAAAAGCGGTAATTCAGCGGTCATCGAGACAGGCGGCATCGGATATCATCTCGTTGTGCCGCTTTCGACGATGGCGTCGCTCGGTCCTGTCGGCGCGGAGGCCATCCTGCACACGCATCTGTATGTAAGGGAAGATAACCTGAGCCTTTATGGGTTTGCCACATTAGAGGAACTGGCGATGTTCGGGCTCCTCATCACTGTCTCGGGGATAGGCCCGAAGGCTGCGATGTCGGTCATTTCCGCAATGACGCCTTCGAATTTCAGCCTTGCCGTCATCACGGGCGATTCGGCGGCTCTGTCAAAAGCTCAGGGAATAGGGAGCAAGACTGCGCAGAAGATAATACTCGAACTCAAAGATAAGCTCAAAAAAGACCAGATGGCGCTTGCCGGCGTCGCCGCAGCACCGGGCGAAGGGTTGCCGGGCAGGAGCGATATCGTGACTGAAGCGGTGAGCGCATTGATGATATTGGGCTATACCGCCGTGGAATCGAGCAAGGCCGTCTCGATGGCCTATAAGGAAGGCATGGACCTTGAAACGCTGATCAAGAAGACGCTCAGAGAATTTGCCGCCGGATGATCATCCGCAGGACAGCTGATGATGAAGGCTAGTGATTACAGAAGAAGGAGAATATACGGTTATGGATGAAGAAAGGCTGGTAGGCTGCAAAGCGGCCGGCGAAGACCTGGATGAGGCAAGTCTTAGGCCTCGGCACATGGACGAATATGTCGGACAGACCAAGATCAAGGAGAACCTCTCCATATTCATAGAGGCGGCCAAAAAAAGGAAAGAGGCCCTCGACCATGTCCTCCTTTACGGACCTCCCGGGCTCGGAAAGACTACGCTTGCCGGAATAATCGCGCACGAGCTGGGCGTGAGTTTCAGGGTGACGTCCGGTCCCGCCATTGAAAAGCCCGGAGATATCGCTGCGATACTTACAAATCTGGGCAATTATGATGTGCTGTTCATTGATGAGATCCACCGCCTGAACAGGAGCGTCGAAGAGATATTGTATCCCGCAATGGAGGACTATGCGCTGGACATAATAATAGGGAAAGGCCCCAGCGCGCGCTCCATAAGGCTGGACCTGCCTAAGTTCACTCTCGTCGGCGCGACTACGAGGGCGGGGCTGCTCACATCGCCGTTAAGGGACAGATTCGGCATAATAAACAGATTGGAACTGTATTCAATCGAAGAACTCGTATTGATCGTCAAGAGGTCGGCGGACATACTTAATGCCAAAATCGATGAAAAAGGCGCCGTCGAAATAGCCAGGCGGGCGAGAGGGACGCCGAGGGTGGCCAACAGGCTGCTTAAAAGGATCAGGGATTTTGCGCAGATAAAAGCCGACGGGGCGATAACCGGCGAAGTCGCGATGATGGGGCTTGATGCGCTTGAGATAGACAAGCTGGGCCTTGACAGCATCGACAGGGTAATGCTTTTAAGTATCATAGAGAAATTCGGCGGCGGTCCGGTCGGTCTCGAGACCATTTCGGCATGCATCGGCGAAGAGACCGGGACCATCGAGGACCTTTGCGAGCCTTATCTGCTGCAGCTCGGGTTCATCACCAAAACGCCGAGGGGAAGGACGGTCACCAGACTGGCTTATGAGCATTTCGGAATCAAATCCGAATAAGCCTGCAGAACCGGCAAAACCGGTGCTGCTCCACATATGCTGCGCCCCTTGCGCTACTTATCCGATATCGGTCCTGACGGAAGAGGGTCTGCCATTCAAAGGCTTGTTTTTCAATCCGAATATCCATCCTATCGAGGAATTTGCCCGACGAAAGCAGACACTTGAACAATACGCGTCTCTCGCCGGATTCGATGTGAGGTATGAAGATGATTTTCTGATGGATAGATGGCTCGAATTCTCTGGAGCGGAATCGGCGGCAGGATCCGATGCGCGGGAGCGGTGCATGTTCTGCTATACCATAAGGATGCGGCGCGCGGCTGCATACGCGAGTCAGAACGGCTTTGCCGGCTTTACGACGACGTTGCTGGTCAGCCCGTACCAGAAACATGATCTGATCAGAGAGGCAGGGGAAAAGGCTGCTGCGGAGCATGGCACCGCATTTATTTATCGCGATTTCAGGGATGGATTCCGCAAAGGCCAATCGATGGCTAAAGAATTGGGACTTTACAGGCAGAAGTACTGTGGTTGTATAATATCATTAGGAGAATCCTGTCGTTAGGGTAATCCTTAAACACAATAGATAAAGGCCCAGCATATGGGCATAGGGGACACGTTATGATAAACAGGTTCGATAACACGATAAGAATATCGATTACTTTATTGTTTTCAATTGTTTTCAATTCAGGACTGTTCAGCTTTATTACCGACGATTATCAGGTTCATGCCGCGGTCAATGCCGGCATCCTAAGCAATGCCAATACGCTCAGATCCATTACATATACAAAAAAAGTCCTCTCGGACGAAATCAGTATCAATATATCGTCATACAAAGGTTATAAAATCTTTCGCATGGCGCAGCCCGACAGGCTCGTCGCAGATTTCCCCGGCGCCGTGGTGCGCGACCCGGGCACTATTGCCGTAAAAGGAAGCACCGTAAAGGCGGTGAGGTATTCCCAGCTTTATAAAGGTATGGGGCGCGTGGTCCTCGACCTCACTTCGGATCATCCGTACAAAATCAGGGAAGAAAAGGACCGGTTGGTGATAACCGTAACGCAACCGGCCGTTGAGAACATTACATATTATTCGCACGGCGACAGACACTGCCTGCTTTTAAAGGGGATAATGCTCACCGACGGTTATGAGGATGAGCAGAAGAGGTATTATACCGAAACATCGGAAGAAGACGGTCTTAAATATACGATTTCGTTTCCGGTCGGGGAGGCCGTTGTCGGAAATGGAAAGACAATGGTCAATGATGCGTTGCTCGAATATTATGAGATCAGCGGAAGCAGCGGAAGCAGCGGAAGCGGCGCAGGCGACGGAGGCAGCGCAGAC
>CAYWGM010000032.1:0-12384 GCA_964457875.1 uncultured Eubacteriales bacterium
GTTGATGCTGTAAATAAGAAAGTCGACGCCGTTGATAAAAAAGTCGAGGGTATTAAGAAGGATATTTCTGTTGTAAAAGATTATATTATCTGTGTTGATTCAAGGCTTAACGAACACGAGATTATTCTCAAACGAGTATAAATTAGCGTCATCGGTAAAAGTCTTACTTCTGCGGCGGCTTAGGCAGTTTAGGTGGCTTGGGGCACCCAGGCATCTTGGACGATTTGAGCTGCTTACTCAATGTAATTAATGAGATTAATGCGATAAATGCGATAATTACTAATGCCTTGATCATCGCCGGTGTTTGCTTAACATCAGAAGTTTCCGCGGCGGGCTTGACATACGCAGGCAGCCCCAGAAAGGCCGGATAAATGGTGTCGGCCGACACGACTTCTACTTTTCCAAGATATTCTTCTTCAGAGTAATACTCCACATAGCCTAGATTGTCCCCTTTTTTTATTGGTGCGACTGCCGGTTTCAGGGTTCTGCTGGTCTTAACCGACCAGAGGTCCTTATCCTTGGGCATTACGGCTTTAAGCGTTCCGCTTGTCACCAGGCCGACTTTTTCATCGGACCCCAATCCTTGTACGTTCATATACCCGGCATCTTGCCCATCATGCCCGATCTCAGCAAGTGAATAGTTATTGAAACCATATTCCAGCAATTTTTCCGAGTAATCGAAAACAGATTTGCCGCCGTTGTTCGCAGGGACGTTCATGATCACGGAGATCAGCTCCATACCTTCGCCGCTGATTGCCGAGGCTGCGAGGTTATAGCCTGCGGGAGCAGTGTACCCCGTCTTGATGCCATTGACAGTGAACAGACTGCCTTGTTTTTGCTTAAGCAGTTTATTGGTTGTAACGAGCGTAATCCAGGAAGAGCGTGCCGTTGGGTTTTTGGAAGACTGTGTGGATGACTGTGCGGAAGATTGTGCGGATGATTGGATATTGGTCAGTGGCATCGTATAGGATTTGCGCGATACTATTTCCCTGAAAAGCGGATTATTCATCGCATGGCAGGCAATGACGCACATGTCTCGCGCCGTAGTGCAGTGCTGCTTGTCGTGTGAGCCGCACGGGTTTGTAAAATGAGTGTTCAAAGCGCCGAGTTGTTTGGCCTTCGCGTTCATCATGCGCACGAATTCAGCCCTGCTTTTGCATACGTTCTCCGCGACTATGTTGGCGGCCTCGTTTGCAGATGTTATCATCATCGCGTTGATCAGGTCGATCATCTTCACCTTTTCGCCGGCCTGAAGCCCGATATTCATGCCGTCCTTGCCGATATCACGTATGGCTTCCGGGCTTGCAACCGCCGTCCTGTCGAGGTCGCCGTTTTCCAATGCGATGATGGCTGTCATCATCTTTGTCATGCTCGCAGGATACAAGCCCGTTTTATCGGCGTTTTTTGACAGCAGTACGCGGCCTGACGCCGAATCAACCAGGACGTATGCCCCTGCATCGATCTCCGGCACGGCTTTAATATCAATATCAGTACCTGCGGCATTATACGCTGTTTTTGTATCTATGCTGCCGCCATATGGTGTGCACAATACAAGGCAGAGCATGACGACCAGCAACTTTATGGCGGATTTTGCAGGACAATTACTTACCAAATTATATATAAGCTTCTCAAATTATATAAAAGTGCCTGAAACATATTGTTCCTATGTGATAAGATTAATATAATCATTTTATATGACCTGCGGAGAAGGAAAAATGGATAGTGTCTTTAAAATAATCGACAAAAAATTACTGCGGTGCTATGATTCGGAAAAGGTGCTGATTGAGCCGTGGGGTGAAAACAGCCTGCGCGTGCGCGCAACGTACGGGCCTGATATTCAGGGCGAAGATTGGGCGCTGCTGCCTCAGGAGGCATGCAAGGCTGAGATGAGAATTTCGGATGACGGTCTGACTGCATTTATAGCCAATGGAAAAATCAAGGCGGAGTACTCGGTAGGCGGGAAGTTGACATTTTCCAATGATAAAGGCGAAATATTGCTTCAGGAATATTACAGGAAGATATTTGACGGCTCTGATCTCTGCAGTTTACTGAACATCCCTCCAAGGGAGTTCATGTCCATACCTGGCGGGGATTTTTATACGCTGACGCTCAGATTTGAATCTGACCCCGACGAAAGAATATATGGAATGGGGCAATACCAGCAGCCGTATATGAATATGAAGAACTGCACTTTGGAATTAGCGCAACGCAATTCACAGGCAAGCGTCCCATTTGCGTTATCAAGCCTCGGTTATGGTTTTCTCTGGAATAATCCGGCTATCGGAATGGTCACCTTTGGCAAAAACGTTACCGAATGGGTGGCCAAGTGTACAAAGCAGCTTGATTATTGGATAACTGCCGGCGATTCGCCTGCTGAGATCGAGCAAAGCTATGCGAAGGTGACGGGCGTTGCGCCGATGATGCCGGATTACGGCACGGGTTTCTGGCAATGCAAACTGCGTTACCAGACCCAGTATGAGCTTATCGAGGTCGCCCGTGAATATAAGCGCAGAGGGCTCCCTATTTCCGTAATTATAATCGACTATTTCCACTGGCCGAAGCAGGGTGATTTCAGATTCGACCCTGAATTCTGGCCTGACCCGGACGCGATGATACGCGAATTGAAGAAGATGGGGATAGAACTGATGGTTTCGATATGGCCTACGGTTGATAAGACCAGCGAGAACTACGAAGAAATGTTGCAAAAAGGTTATCTGGCCAGAACTGACAGAGGGATCAGGTTCAATAAGGAGTTTTACGGTAATCTCGTATACTTCGACCCGACAAATCCTGAAGCTCGTGAATATGTATGGGGCAAGGTCAAAAAGAATTATTATGACAAGGGCATAAAGGCATTCTGGCTGGATGTCGCAGAGCCCGAGTCCATAGCGGAACACGGCGATAACGTCCGTTATCATAAGGGGCATAACATGCAGGTCGGCAATATATATCCGTTGATGTATGCAAGAACCTTTTTTGACGGGATGACCAAGGCGGGTCAGAAAAACGTGGTCAACCTGATACGGTGCGCGTGGGCCGGTTCGCAACGCTATGGGGCGCTTGCGTGGTCAGGGGATGTCGCCTCCAGTTTTCATTCTTTCCGGGTTCAGGTCAAGGCGGGATTGAACATGGGTATCGCAGGGCTTCCCTGGTGGAATTCCGATATAGGAGGCTTCTTTGGCGGCGATACTAACGACCCGAAATTCCGCGAGCTATTAATACGATGGTTCCAGTACGGAGCTTTTTGCCCGGTCTTCCGTCTGCACGGCTACCGTATGCCGTGTCAGCCGCCCATGAAAGACTCCGGTAGCAGCCTGTGCCGCAGCGGCGCACCTAATGAGGTATGGAGCTTCGGAGATGAAGCATATGAGATATTAAAGAAATACATGTTCATGCGCGAGCGTCTCCGCCCATATATATCCGGGCTTATGAAGACAGCGCATGAAAATGGTACTCCTCCGATGCGTCCGCTCTTCTATGATTTTCCGGACGATAAAGAGGCATGGAATATTGAAGAGGAGTACATGTTCGGTCCTGATATCCTTGTCGCCCCGGTTCTTTACGAAGGGGCCAGGTCAGTGAAGGTCTACCTGCCGGCAGGCGCGGAATGGCAAGATGCCAACATCGGCCGCAAACACAAGGGTGGTCAATGTATCGAGTGCGGCGCCCCGTTGGACACGATGCCGTTATTCCTGAAAAATGGGGCGGATCTTTTAATATAGATCATAATGGAGATTTATTGCTTAATATTTGACATGGAGGGATTAATCAATGGCATTTAAAGTTGCATTTATCGGCGCGGGAAGCATAGGATTTACCCGCAAGCTGCTTTCGGACGTGCTGACAGTTCCGGAATTCCGCGAAATCGAAGTGGCATTCACAGATATCGATGATCATAACCTGGATATGGTTACGCGGCTGTGTCAGAGGGATATCGATGATAATGGCCTGAAAATCAGGATCCATTCCACAACTGACCGCAGAGATGCCTTCCAGGGCGCCAAATACATATTTAATGTGGTCAGGATAGGCAAGCTTGAAGCCTTTATGCCTGATGTGGAGATTCCGCTCAAATATGGAGTGGATCAATGTGTGGGCGATACTTTATGCGCGGGCGGTATTATGTACGGGCAGCGGGGTGTTGCCGCAATGCTGGATTTCTGCAAGGATATCCGCGAGGTTTGCCAGCCTGGCGCCCTCTTCCTGAATTATGCCAATCCTAATGCCATGGTCACCTGGGCATGCAACCGATATGGAGGCGTCAACACCGTCGGATTGTGCCATGGAGTACAGGGGGGCCATAAACAGATAGCCGACGTACTTGGCTTGAAACAGGAGGAAGTCGATATTATCTGCGCCGGCATCAACCATCAGACATGGTATATAAAGGTCAGCCACAAAGGCGAGGATATGACCGGCAAGTTGCTGGAGGCTTTCGAGAAACACCCCGATTACAGCAGGACGGAGAAGGTGCGCATCGATATGCTGCGGAGGTTCGGTTACTACAGTACCGAATCCAACGGACATCTCAGCGAATATGTGCCCTGGTACAGGAAGCGTCCTGATGAGATCAAAGACTGGATCGACCTTGAACGCTGGATTCACGGAGAGACGGGAGGGTATCTGAGGGTCTGTATAGAAGGGCGCAACTGGTTCGAAGTGGATTTCCCGAATTGGATGAAAGAGCCTCCGAAGAAGTTTATTCCCGAAAACAGAAGCCCTGAGCACGGTTCATATATATTGGAGGGCCTGGAAACCGGGCGCCTCTACCGCGGCCATTTCAACGTCGTAAATAACGGGACTATTGCCAATCTTCCGGATGATGCAGTCGTTGAGGTTCCGGGATATGTGGATTACAACGGCATCAACATACCCAGAGTGGGCGACCTGCCGTTGGGCTGCGCGGCGGTCTGCAACGCGAGCATAAGCGTGCAGCGGCTGGCTGTCGAGGCTGCGGTCCATGGCGATGATAAATTGCTGAGGCAGGCCATGATGATGGATCCGTTGGTCGGCGCCGTCTGCAATCCGCCGGAGATATGGCAGATGACAGACGAGATGTTGGTAGCCGAAGCCCAATGGCTGCCTCAATACGCCAAAGCCATAGAAGAAGCCCGTAAAAGGCTTTCATCAGGCTGCATGCTGAAGACGCGCGAAGGCTATATGGGAGCGGCCAGACTTAAAGTCAAATCAGTTGAGGAAATGGCGCAGAATGCCGGATCGGCAACGAAGAACGCCGGAGCCGCTGATAAATCTTGATGGTTTGAATACATGAGAAAAATAATTAAGCCGCCTATTTACAATTAAGTGTATAATTGGTAAAATATAGGCGGTTTATTTTATGAAAATCAACCTCTTGGGACACAGGCTAATATTGAACAAATGGGTTGCGGCAACGGCGATGACAGTTATAATTCTTGTGCTCGGTTTTGCCGGGTATATGCTCAGCCGGGACGATAACACGATCATCTTCGAATGCGGCGATGCAGGGGCGGGATCCGCCGCGACGGGATCCGCCGGAACGGAACCGGCAGCAGGATATACTGCGACAGATGCTGCGGAAGATTCTGAAGTAACATATGCCGATACGACAGAGCCCTCAAAAGTACCTATGATCAAAATATATATCATCGGCTGTGTCAATAAGCCCGGGATAGTGACAATAGAAAAAGGGCAGCTTATCTGCGACGCCATCGATGCCGCCGGAGGCGCTGCGCCCGATGCCGATCTGGAAAACATCAACCTCGTATATACCCTTGAAGATAACCTGATGTTAAAGATACTCTCTAAAAAAGAGACAAAGATGGTTTCGCAGCCGAACGTGGCGCCTTCCGGTTATCCGGGTACCGGTAAGGGGGTGTTGATATTGAAAGACGAAGGCAAAGGCGCCGGAATGACTTCCTCAGGGGGCGCCGCACAGCCGCCGGCAATAAACATCAACTCGGCTTCGGCTCAGGAGTTGGATACGCTGCCGGGTATCGGTCCGGCTACCGCGGGCGATATTATCTCATTCAGAAATAAACACGGTCCTTTTGCCAGAATTGAAGATATCATGAAAGTCTCCGGGGTTAAACAGAGCAGGTTCCAAAAAATCAAGGATTTTATTACGGTGCAATAAGGCCATGCATTATTATATAATTGTCATATGGGATTGAGTGTCATATGGGATTGAGGATAGTATACGGCAGGGCGTGGTCAGGCAAGACAGCCTTGTGTCTTAAAGAGATATCAAAGCATTTGCGGGATTCGGACGGCATATCGGCGGATCCTGCCGGAAAACGTCTTATACTGATCGTTCCCGAACAGTTCACCCTCGAGATGGAGAAGAGGCTTGCATCTGTGGTTTCTGCCCCTGCCCCGGGCGACAGGCAAAGAGGCCTGGGACTTCGGAATTACGCAGAAGTATTGAGTTTCAGGCGTCTTGCGATGAGGGTGTTTGATGAAACCGGCGGAGCCGCGCGCAAGCGTCTCAACCCATCGGGCAAGGTACTGCTCTTGACGCGTATTCTCAATGCGCACAGCCGTAATTTGAAGATCCTCGCAGGCGCTGTCAGGCAGAAGGGTTTTGCCTCGGTCATGTCGTCGGCCATATCTGAATTTAAGAGGTACGGCGTAACGCCGGAAATTCTTGATGGAATCATCGGCGGCGGTGAGACGGAGGACGGACAGCATCTACAAATGAAACTATCCGAGATCAACAGTATTTACCGGAGTTTCAACGCTGAATTGGAAGGCAGGTTCAAGGATGCCGACGACGACCTGACGGAGTTGCCCCGCAAGATATGCAATTCCGGATTTATTGCCGGTGCGCATATATGGGTGGATGAGTTCGCAAGCTTCACTCCCCAGGAGTATGCGGTCATTGAAGCTCTCATGAAAAAGGCTGCCATGCTGACGGTTACGTTGTGCATGGATAAGGGCAGAGACACATTGCTTTTTTCTCATGTGCAGGCTGCCGCGGATAAATTGGCGGATATTGCTAATGCAAATGGCATAGCTTCGTCACAATCATATTTTTCAGAGGCGTATTCAGATCCTGTTTCAAAAGAAATCCTGCATATGGAGCGCAATCTTTTTAAATTTCCATATGTCAGGTATTATGATGAAGTCAGGGATATGGCCTTGTTCGCCGCTTCAAACACCTATACGGAGGTGGAATTCTGTGCTCGGGAGATAAACAGGCTTTGCAGGGACGGCGGATATAACTGTTCCGATATAGCCGTTGTCGCCGGCAACCTTGGTACATATGAAAAGACATTGTCCGCAGTCTTTGCCCAATACGGAATACCATTCTTCATCGACAGTAAAAAACCTATAGAACGCAATCCATTAGCCGAACTCATCAACTGTGTTTTTGATATCCTCATCGGCGGCTGGCAGTATGAGCATGTCTTCAGGTATATAAAGACTGGGTTGGCCAATATCTGCGTTTCTGATGCCGATATCCTGGAAAACCACGTGCTCGCGCATGGGATCAGGGGATCGATGTGGTTCGCCGATGAATATTGGACGGAACCTGAAGGCGGCGCCGGCGAAGTCAGGAGGATCAGGGATGAGTTCATGGGGCCGGTCAGACGGTTAGGCGACGCTCTGAAAGCCTCGGGAGACGCTGTTACGTCATGTGCCGCACTGTATGGATTCCTTACGGGCATAGGCATTCCCGATAAGTTGCAGGCGTATGCTTCGTCGCTCAGGGAGAGCGGCGAATTATCGCTTGCAAATGAGTACGGGCAGATATGGGGGATAATTGTTGAAATCCTTGAACAATTCGCTGTGATATACAGGGATGAAGGCCTGAGCCCGGAGAGTTTCGGGAATGCAATATCTGCGGGTTTTGCTCATTATGAGGCCGGCTTGATACCGCAGTCCCTGGATCAGGTTTTTGTCGGAAACCTTGAGCGGTCGAGGAGCAGACAGGTAAAAGCGCTGCTTGTGATCGGCGCCAATGACGGTTCGTTTCCGTCGCCTTTCCGGAATGAAGGGATTTTATCCGATATTGAACGGGAAAGGATGGCGTCTTCAGGCGTTGAATTGGCGCAAGACACGAGGAAAAAGGCCTTTGAAGATGATTTTCTGATATACAGGGCATTTTCAAGGGCTGCAGATTATATTCGCATCAGTTATGCCATTGCCGATAATGAAGGACGGTCGCTCAGGCCGTCGGTAATCGTATCGAGGATTAAAAAGCTTTTTCCCGGAATTCGCGAAACAAGCAATATCATATCCGATAACGGCGAGGAGGAGAATATCGGGCTCGTTACGCTGCCATCGCCCACTTTTAACGAACTTATCTGCAATATGAGGAGAAATGCCGATGATGCCGAGGTGCATCCGTTGTGGTCATGCGTGTACGAATGGTACCGGGGCAGGAGGGGGTGGAACGACAGGCTTGATAAGGCTTTGTCCGCAATCAATTTCTCGTATGATGCGGCTGCCATGGGCGCCTCCGTCACTGCGGAGCTCTATGGGACGCCTTTTTATACAAGCGTTTCAAGGATTGAGAGTTACTCTGTATGCCCGTTTTCCTTTTTTGTAAAATATGGTCTCGGCGCTGAAGAACGCAGGGAGTTCACGCTTGAACCTCCTGATATCGGGATTTTCATGCATGAGGCAATCGATAGGTTTTCCAGGGGCCTTCAGTCTGAGGGCGCTGATTGGAGAACCCTTGACAATGAAGGATGCTTTGCAGGTGTCTCCGGAATCATAGATAGTATGATCGAAGCGTTGCCCGGCTCCATATTGAAAAGTTCCCCGAGATACGGATATGTATCGGACAGGCTCAAACGCATCGTTGCCAGGTCTGTCGGGGTTATCGCCGAACATTTCAGGCGCGGCGAGTTCGAACCTGTAGGATATGAAATAGAGTTCGGAACAGGCAAGCCTTTTCCCCATATAAGTGTTGATCTGCACGATAGCGGTGAGATGAGGCTTACAGGGCGGATTGACAGGCTGGACGCATTAAGGACGCAGGACGGCACTTATATCAGGATAATCGACTATAAATCCGGTTACCGTAATTTGGAACTTTCAGATATATATCATGGCATCCAGCTTCAATTAGCTGTATAC
The DNA here is from genome assembly GCA_964457875.1 of uncultured Eubacteriales bacterium. Taxonomy (GTDB): domain Bacteria; phylum Bacillota; class Clostridia; order Acetivibrionales; family CAYWGM01; genus CAYWGM01. The sequence continues at coordinate 9,067 of CAYWGM010000032.1, forward strand.
CTCGGTTCGATCACAGGGAATATCGGGGGGTCGCGGTTTCCGGCGCCTGTGCTGCCTGCCGGTATGCTTTATTACCACCTTGACGACCCGTATGTCAAAGCGTCGCGGAATGCGGGATCCGGCGAGATCGGCGCCCTGCTGATGAAGCAGTTGAGGATGAAAGGCCTGCTGCTGGAGGATGTGAATGTGCTCACAAAAATGGATGCCGTAATGGACGGACCCTCGCTTATCATCCCGGCCGGGGTGAAAAAAGGCGCGATAACCGCTCATTCTTCGGTGGCTTCGCAGCAACAATTCGAGACGCTGCAGCGATATGTGAGGAAGCTGCTTGCTGAGATCGGCGGCGAGATGATGCAAGGGCGCATACCCGTCCGTCCATATAAAAAGAGGGACAGCAGTGCCTGCCGGTATTGCGGGTTCCGCTCCATTTGCCAGTTTGAGCCTGCATTGCCCGGCAGCGGTTACAGAATCATACGAGATATGCCTGATGACAAGGTCTGGGAGGTTATGACCGATGATGGCGGGAATTAAATGGAATAACGCCCAGAAAAGGGCTATATGCGAAGAAGGCGGAAATCTGCTTGTTGCTGCCGGAGCCGGTTCCGGCAAAACAGCCGTACTGGTCGCAAGAGCCCTCAGAAAAATAATGGATGCCGAAAAGCCTGTCGATATCGACAGGCTGCTTATTGTTACCTTTACAAATGCCGCTGCCGCGGAGATGAGGGAACGTATAGGCAATGCCATTATCGGGGAGATAGAGCAAAACAATGCATCAGGCCCGCTTCAGAGGCAGCTTGTGCTTCTTAACCGGGCAAGTATCTGCACGCTTCACTCGTTTTGTCTTGATGTCATAAGGAATAATGCGCATCTTCTGGATATCGACCCCGCTTTCAGGATTGCAGATGAGACAGAGGCCGACCTGTTGAAGATAGAGGCGGTCGACGAGCTTCTGGATGGCCTTTATGAATCCGAACCGCGGGGCGGGGATTTCTTCCGGCTTATCGACACATACAGCGGTACAAAGGACGATGCAAAATTAAGCGACATGATCCTTGAAATATATGAGTTCGCATGGAGCAACCCATGGCCGGAGAAATGGCTGGCACAGAAAGCCGCATTGTTTGCGTCCGCTCATGCCGATTTCGGTCTGAGTGTATGGGGAAGCGCCCTTCTTCACAATGTGCGCGTTGAGATGTCCGGCGTATGCGCATTGATGCGTCAGGCATACGGATTATCGTGCGGAAGCGATCTGTTCAAGGCATACCGGATGTGTATTGATGAAGAGTTAGCCGGAATCGAGAGGATCCATGCGTTTCTTGACCAGGCATACAGTTCAGGCCGGGCGTGTATCTGGGATGATTCATGCGATATGTTTGCCTCATTTGACTTCAATCGCCTTCCCCGGCTCCAGCGGGCGGATATTGATGAGACGGCCGGCATGATAAGGCTTCTTCGCGAAAATGCGAGAAATAAATACAGGCAAATAAGAGATGATGTCTTTAGCTCAAAATCTGCCGATATCATCAGTGATATTGCATCCCTGCAGCCGATGATGAGTATGCTTTCAAGTGTGGTCGCCGCTTTTGCGGGAGTATATGCCGCAAAGAAAAAGGCAAGGGGGGTCCTTGATTTCACCGATATCGAGCATTATTGCCTCATGCTGCTGACAGAGCCGGGCAACGGCGGCCGCAACGTTGGAGGCAACGGCGGAGGCAGCGGCGGCGACAGCGGCAGCGGAGCTCCCGCGCCTTCCAGAATAGCCCGCGACCTGCAGTCTCGCTATGAGGAGATTCTCGTCGATGAATACCAGGATACCAATCTTGTGCAGGAGGCCATAATAGGTTTTGTTTCAAGGGGATCCGCCGGTCGGCCGAACATATTCATGGTGGGCGACGTAAAGCAGAGCATATATCGTTTCAGGCATGCAAGGCCGGAGCTTTTTCTCGATAAATACAATTCATATGGTGATGCAAATTCTGATAATGCGACAGGTATTCATGGTAAAAGGATACTGCTCGATGAAAATTACAGGAGCAGGACGGAGGTGCTCCATGCCCTCAACTACCTGTTCAGGCGCCTGATGAGGGCGGAGGCCTGCGAACTCGATTATGGCGTTCGGGAGGAATTGCGTCCGGCGCCGGTATATGACGATCCCGGAAATGAAGGGATAGAGTGCGGCGGACCAGTCGAACTGCACCTGATCGACATGAAAGATCAAACCGGCGCAGCGGAGGATCGCGATACAACTTCGGATGATGGTTCAGCCAGGCTCGAGGCCAGGCTGGCGGCGTCGAAAATAAAGGAAATGATTAACTCGGACAGGTTCAGGATCTTCGATAGCAAAAATTCCAAATACAGGCCCGTCAGGTTCAGGGATGTGGCGATACTCATGAGAGCTACGAAGGATTGGGCTGATATATTTACCGAAGAATTGTCCCTGGCAGGCGTCCCCGTTTTTGCCGATACAAATTCAGGCTATTTCGAGGCAATTGAAATCCGCACCATGATTTCGCTGTTGCAGGTCATTGATAACTCAAGGCAGGATATCCCGCTGCTCGCAGTCTTGAGATCTCCTGTCGGCGGATTCTCACCGGATGAACTGGCGATTATCAGGATCAATCGCAAAGGCACCGATTTTTTCACTGCGCTTGAATATACAGCTCTGAAAAGCAAAGAGGAAGGAAGCGATATAGGCGACAAGGCTGCGGCATTCCTCGATAAGCTCGCTGTCTGGAGGATCAGGGCGCAATATATGTCGACCTCTGAACTGGTCTGGTATCTGTATGAAGACACCGGATACTACAGTTATGCGGGCGCCATGCCCGGCGGCCTTCAGAGGCAGGCAAACCTCCGCATCTTTTTTGAGAGGGCCAGAAAATTCGAAGAAACCAGTTATAAAGGGCTGTTCAATTTCATTACATTTATTGAAAAAGTAAGGCTTGGACGCGGCGATATGGGCAGCGCCAGGTTGCTTGGTGAAAACGAAGATGTCGTGCGGATCATGAGCGTTCACAAGAGCAAAGGGCTGGAATTCCCTGTGGTCATTTTGGCAGGCTGCGGCAAAAGGTTCAATTACCGTGACATGAACAGGATGATATTGCTGCACCATGAGCTCGGTTATGGCCCGGAGTATGCCGATGCCGACAGAAGGATCAGATATCCGACGGCCGTAAAACTTGCGGTGAGGCATAAACTCAAGCTGGAGGCCTTCTCCGAAGAAATGCGGATACTTTATGTCGCTTTGACAAGGGCGCGTGAAAAATTGATAATAACAGCTTCCTTGAGTAACCCGGAGGCATCGCTGCAGAAATGGGCGTC
>CAYWGM010000032.1:12484-16961 GCA_964457875.1 uncultured Eubacteriales bacterium
TCCGGAAACGGCAGGATACCTGTCCACGGAATTCTGGATGCATCAACGCTGATGGACTGGATAGGAAGCGCCGTATTGCCATCCGGAGCTTTTTTATGCAGCAATCCTTTCTGGGAGGTCAGACTATGGCCTGCAGGGCAGTTTGCCGCGGCGAAGTGCGGCAGATGGGGAGCGGATGTTGCCGGTATCCTTCGGGCCGGCGAAGAATCCCTGCGGTACCGTGACGAGGTATTCAGACGTCTTGGCTGGGAGTATCCCCGTGCATACCGCGCAATGATCCCTGCAAAGATATCCGTTACCGAATTAAAAAGATATGCCGATGCCGCAGAGACTTCATTTCAACAAGCTTATGCGCCGGGCGTCCTATCGCGGACCATCGCAGCCAAAAGACCGTTCTTCATCGAAGAAACCGAAGGCCTGACATCAGCTGAAAAAGGGATTGCGCTTCATTTCGTCATGCAACACCTGGATCTGGCCAATCTGCGGGATCGAAAATTACAGGAGGTAATTGATGAACTGCGTTCACAGGTCGGCAGGATGGCGGCAAATGATATGCTGACAATTGCTGAAGCCGATTCTGTAGATATAATGAAAATTGCGCGGTTTTTCAGTGCGCCTCTGGGTATACGCATGTTGAAAGCCGGCAGAATATCAAGAGAAGTGCCATTTACGATAGAAATGCCCTATTCCGAGGTTTTCCCCGACTTGAAGGATAATACCGATACCGTGAAAGGCCGGGAACCGGCGGAAGAGAAGATACTTGTCCAGGGTATGATAGATTGCCTTTTTGAAGACGCCGGCGGGATGACGCTGCTTGATTATAAAACTGATTATATTCCCAAGGGTAAGCGTAAGGAAGTCAGGCAAGCCTATCGCAGGCAGATCGAATTTTATGTGCGGGCTGCCATGTCGCTATATGGTCAAAAGAAGATTTCAAGCTATATATACTTTTTCTGGGACGGGTCTGTAGTGGAATATTGAATTGTTTAACGAAAATTTAATCATTTGGAAAAGGCCGGGACAATGAAGATCATCGCAACGATATAACTGGCGAGAAGAACGAAGACAGGCAGGAAGAAGGCAAAAAACGCAATCTTCTTGTATTTTCTCATTCTTTCGCTTCTGAATTTTTTTACCCTTTTCACCCGCATGGCGTATTAATAACCTCGCACACAGATTATACCACACGTATATTCTGCGCCGGATTGCCCGGAAATAAACGTCGGCGGATCAGACAGTCTTGACGATGATATGGCCTATGACATTGGCAGCCAGGTCGATCTTATCGGCGAGGTTGCTCAAGTGCCTGTAAACCTCCCTCATTTTGAAGACATATGCAAATTCTTCATTTTTTACGAGTCTTGATAGATTCATCCTGTATTTGGTCTCCATCTCGTTTTCAAGGTTTTTTGCCTTGACCGAGTATTCGTTTGATATCGTCTTATGCTTTTTTAAGTGGGAAACTGCGCTGTTGAGGCATTTTGTCGCCTCGAGCAGGACATCCACCATATCGCACAGGTATTCGTCAGGCTTGAGTTCGTATATCTCCATCTCCTCCATAGTCGTCCGTCCATAATCTATGATGTCGTCTATAGCTCCTGATAGCTGGAAGATGTCTTCTCTGCTGAATGGTGTGATGAAAGTCTTGTCAAGCGAATCTATTACAATACGCCTCAGCTCATCGGCTTCTTCTTCGATGGCGATTACACGCTTTCCTGTCTCGATATCGCCCGAATGCATGTACTCAGCAAGTTGCTGTATGCCTTCCAGCGTCTTTGCCGACTGATCGGCCAGCAATTGGTAAAAATCCTCCGCCGGAGGGAATATCCATTTTAAAATACCCATACGAAATGCTCCTTTCGGTATTACACATCAATAACTACTCAGTTTAAGCAACAAGTATAAAAGTGCCGCGATGATCGCCGACATCGGGATTGTGAGGATCCATGAATAAAAGATGCTCTCTACGTTCTTCCAGTTGACCGCGTTATACCTTTCGCCGGAACCTACGCCCGCCACCGTCGAACTCATGATCTGGCTCGTGCTGACTGCGCCGCCGAGAAGCGAAGATCCGAGGATGACGGCTGCGGATGCGGCCTGGGCGTTGAGCGAGTGTATCGGTTCAAGCTTGTAGATGCCCCTCCCGACGGTGCGGAGTATCTTCCGGCTGCCGAACAGCAAGCCGGCTGCGAGTGAAGCCGCCGAACACAATTTGATCCAGAACGGCATGTCGGACATACCGGCGCCTCCCGCTAACAGCAGTATCAGTGCGGAGATGCCCATAGTTTTCTGGGCATCCGCCGTGCCATGACTACCTGCCATAAACAGGATGCTTAATGTATGCAGCTTTTTTATGAGAAACCCCAATCGGGGGTTCAATCTGGAAAGAAGCAATTTGGTCATCTTTATAAATAAGAATCCGGCGATGAATCCGATGATCGGAGTCAGCAGCAGCGCCAGAATCACTTTGTTGATGAGCGTGCCCGCGACGATTATTCCGGGACCGTACGAAACCAGTCCTGCGCCTATCAAGCCGCCTATGAGCGCATGGGATGAGCTTGATGGGAGACCGAACCTCCAGGTTGCGAGATTCCAGATTATTGCGGCGGCCAATGCAGAAATGACCATCATCAAAGAGTATGGCTGGCCTATTTTTTGCATGATATCGTTCGAAAGGACGCCTTTTCCGATGGTCGTTGCGACGGCGGTGCCTGCGAACAAAGGTACTGTGAGCTCCGCGGAGAAAGCGAGAAGCAGCGCCTTCCTCGGGTTGACGGAATTAGACGCCACTGCGGTGGCAAATACGTTGCAGCCGTCATGGAAGCCGTTTATGAAGGCATACGCAAAAGCGAGGATTAACGATGTAATAATCAAATAAGTCATGTACCCGCCACAATATCTATATATATTTAAAACAATATTTATATTATACTGATATATTGATACGAATGTAAGGAGGTTCTAGCATGAAATACGCCAGATTCAGATCCGGCAAGGGGATTTTTTACGGTATTGCCGAAACGGATGACGCCGTGATTCACGCATTGGAAGGTAATTTCTACTACCCGACGGAATATTCCGGGATGTCGTTCCGGATGAAGGATGTACGGCTGCTTGCTCCTTGCGAACCATCCAAAGTGGTCGCGGTCGGTTTGAATTATATCGACCATATAAAAGAGCTTGGCATCGCGCAGCCACAAAACCCTGTCCTTTTTATAAAACTGCCGCATACGGTCATCGGTCCGGATGATCCGATCATCATCCCCGAGGGCGCGACAAGGGTCGATTACGAGGCCGAACTGGCAATAGTGATCAAAGAATATTGCCAAAAGGTATCTGTTGATGAAGCCGGCCGATACATACTCGGCGCAACCTGCCTTAATGATGTGACTGAAAGGGACATACAGAAACTCGACGGCCAATGGACGCGGTGTAAAAATTTCGATACGTTCTGTCCTGTCGGCCCGTGGATAGTGGACGGTATCGATTACGACAACCTGCAGATAGAGCTGAGGCATAATGGAATTGTAAAACAGCATTCCAGTACGTCGAACCTTTTGTGGGACATCCGGCAGCTTGTAAGCTTCGTTTCACAGGTAATACCGCTTTATCCCGGCGATATTGTCACCTCCGGCACGCCTTACGGCGTATCGCCCGTCAAGTCCGGCGACATTGTAGAGGTCTGCATTGAAAATATCGGGACTTTGAAAAATCCTGTTTTATGAGTGATTCTGTTTTATGAGTCTTTATGGATGTCGAGCATCAGGCCGTCATAATCTTCCATTATGCGTTTTACTCCGGCTATGTTGCCTGTAATGTAGATGGGCTCATTGGCTGCATCCTTCTCCACCGCGGCGATGAGGTTTTTTTGCCTTAGCTCTTTCATTAGGTACTGTATATCTTTCTTATGGCCCCCGGCTTCCACTATGGAAAACCTGATCATTTTCAGCTCCTCCTTTCCCAAGTTTCTTCTTAATGACTCCATTATTAATTCTATATAATGTTGCTCTGTTTAACAATCCATACGTTTTTGCTATACTTGGAATTATGAAAGAGCTGTTGGCTGAAAAAATGCTTGAAAAAATACCAGAAATAATTGATGAAAAATGGTTGAAAGCAAAAGCAAACTTTGCCATATATCTCTACGGATCGGCTGCTCTGGATTTCAAGGATTGCAGGGACGTCGACCTGTTGCTGGTCGGCAGCGGTGTTGCTGAAAAAAGGCATATCAGCGTCAATCTGGATTTTACGGGACAGGTCGGGTCATCGCAAAAAACCGGCGGTCTGCAAAAAACGGGCAGTCTGTATATTACTCCGGAAGAAATTATGCTTGATGATATTGTGTTTTTAAGGTATGGCGGCTATTATTCACACAAATTTTCCATATCTTTTAAAAAGATTTTCGAAAAAGGGGAGAACACAGATTTGCCGTTTGAGTTCTGGAGGAACCAGTTTGCCGTACAGATGCAAGACGCTC
>CAYWGM010000033.1:0-2476 GCA_964457875.1 uncultured Eubacteriales bacterium
ACGCACGCAGTGAACGGCAGGCATCCGAGGACTGCGATAGGCAGCACCATGGACGGCAGATACCTGATCATGGTGACCGTTGACGGAAGACAGCAGGGCAGCATCGGCATGACGCAGGAGGAGCTGGCCGTGCTTATGCTCGAATTGGGCGCATATAACGCCATAAACATGGACGGCGGCGGTTCGACCATGATGCTGTCGAGAAAGCCCGGCTATTTTGACCCGCAAATCGTCAATTCGCCGTCGGACGGTTGGTCAAGGCGGATCTCCACCGCAGTGGGGATTGTACCGAATGCGCCTGCCTCGGCATTAAAAGGGCTGATAATAGAAAATGAGGACGCCAACGTATTTGTCAATACATCCCGCAAATTGGGCATCAAAGGCTACGATTCATATTATAATCCTGTGCAGATAAAGCCCGAGCTGGTAAAATGGAGCGTCAGCGGGGTCACCGGATCCTTCAAAAACGGGGTCTTCTACCCGAAGAGCTTCGGCGAAGCAAAGATCACGGCCACCTTCGGCAAGATAAGCGCAAGCATACCCATAAGCGTACTGAGCTCGCCGGTCCAGCTTATTTTAAGCAGCAAAGCCGTTACAGTGCCGGTGAATGGTAAAAAGCAACTCACCATCAAGGGCAAGAACAAAAACGGATACTACGCGCCCATCGACCCGGCTGACGTCAAATGGGCGATTAAAGGCGACAGTACGATAGGTACTGTAAGCAACGGGTCATTTACGGCCAAAAAGGTCGGCAATGTCTTCATAGATGCAGCGGTAGGCACTACGCATGCATATTGCACGGCATCGGCAGTATCGTATACGACAACCGTAAAAGATGGGTTCGAGACGGATAACGGTACATTCCTGCCTTATCCCGATTCGGTCATCGGCTCATATGCCATCGATCCCACAGTCAAATACTCAGGCGCCTGTTCTGGTAAATTGACATATGATTTCAACAGCAATATCGAAAACACCCGGGCTGCATATTTCGTATATTCCAACGGAGGATTTAAACTGAATCCCAATACCGTCAAAATCGGGCTGTGGGTGAATAATACACATGTCAACCCATGCTGGCTGCGGGCGGAAATAATTGACGCGGCGGGAAAGAAGCACCTTGTGGACCTTTCAAAAGACCTTGCATGGACCGGATGGAAATATGTCGAAGGATCCCTTGAAGGAATAGATGCACCGTCGCTTCTTGCAAGACTGTACATGGTACAGCCCGATCCTGTCCCGGATGCGGGAGAAGTATATTTCGACAACCTGTCTGTCACCGAATATAATTTCGTCCAGGTCGACCCGTCAAAAACGCCAAAAGACACGATTCCTGCAGATAGCGCTGAAAAGGCGACAATATACAAGAAGACAAGCACATCGTTCCGTTTCGCTGTGTTCGGCGAGAACCGCGAACCCTCAAATGATGCGGAAAAGAAAGTACTTACCAATCTGACGGGCTTAATAAATAAATATATCGACGTAGCCGCTCTGGTCGGCAAGGGCTCGCATGCAACACTAAAGGGCATGATCAAAAAGCCTCTGCTTTCCACCTGGACATTGTATAAACCGGTGAACGGCAATGGCGGCGGCAGCAGTACCGCCAACGGAAGCGGGACAGCAGCGGGCGCCATCGGCGGCAGCGTCATCGGCAGCATCACCAACGCCAACAGCAGTGAAACAGCATATAAGGTGCTGGATATAAAAAGCAGCCGTCTGATTCAGCTTGATACCGGCGCAACAGGGTTGAGAGCCAGCGGAAAAGGTCAGTGGCAATGGCTGATAAAACAGCTCGAGAGTTTCAAGGGATCGAATGTGTTCATATTCACCGCGATAAATCCCGCGGATTTCGACGACGATCTTGAAGCCGGTTTGTTCCAGGACATATTGACCGCTTACAGGCAGAAGACCGGTAAAAATATTTGGGTTTTCTATAAATCCGATAAGAACACGAGCCATCTTGAAAGAGGCATAAGATATATATCGACGGCCGGATTGGACCTGAATGACGCCGCCGTCCAGGGAACAAAACCCCCTATAATAAAGTACCTGCTCGTGACGGTATACGGAAGCACGGTTACTTTTGAGTTCAAGCCGCTTAATTAATGTTAATCATTAATCAAGTTTTCAAGAAAAATGCCGGTGATTTTCAGAAAATCAGGTTTGGAAAGTATTTTTTCAAGCATGGTGATGATTTCATATAATTCATCGGGCGTGACGCCATCTTTCGACATTCCTGAGATCTTCGATAATCCGTCTTTGCCGATTTTGAGCACGATTGGGGTTATAGCCGCGATATCCCGGCTATTCATCTTCTCTATGGACAGCAGATCCGCTTTGAAGTTTTCATCCGCGCCCTTTGCATCATCAGTCACCCTTCCGGTAATAAGCTTCAATGCCCGGCTGCCGAGCGCGGCATCTTTTTTCTTCAGATAGTCGGCGATCTGCAATAATTTATCATAATTACCGCCTTCGT
>CAYWGM010000033.1:2576-6098 GCA_964457875.1 uncultured Eubacteriales bacterium
TCCGGGTTCCGTCCACACATGTATCGGGCGATATTTCACCGGAGTATCTTATTTCACTGGAATATCCTATTTCTGCGGTAATCCCGGTGAACATCATCCTACCGGCAATCGCCGTATTTACATAATAAAGCAGCAATACGCAAAGCAAAGACATCGCAACGATAGTTCCGGCTGAGACCGCTATCAGTTTTTTGAGTTTGTCATGCCGATTCACATAATTAGTATTTACATCGGATGAATAGGATTATACGATTTTCTGAATCTGGTACGCCATTTCTTTTAAATATCTGGAAAACTCATCTTTCAGATCGCTGCGCATGAGCGCGAATTCAACGGTCGCCCTCAGGAAGCCCAGTTTGTCGCCTACATCATATCGCTTGCCAACAAAGTCATAGGCATACATCGCCTCGACTCCGACCAGCTGCCGCAGCGCGTCGGTGAGCTGTATCTCGCCGTCTTTGCCCGGATTCACCTTTTCAAGGAATTCGAAGATCTTCGGAGTTATAATGTATCTTCCAAGGATTGCAATATTCGAAGGGGCTTTGGCCTTATCCGGTTTCTCGATAAGATCCTTTATCTTAAATATCCTCTCCTCTATACTATTGCACTTGATGATGCCGTAATTCGAGACCTCGTCGTCCGGAACCCTTTGCACTCCCACCACCGAAGTCTTATATTCGTCGTATACCTTGATCAACTGGCTGAGGCACGGCTCTTCGGACACGATTATATCGTCGCCGAGAAGGACGGCAAACGGTTCGTCGCCGATAAATGATTTTGCGCAATAAATGGCATGTCCAAGCCCTTTCGGCTCCTTCTGCCTGATATAATGGATATCTACGAGATTCGAGATGTCCTGTACAAGGCTGAGCAGGTCGTCCTTCCCCTTCTTCTTGAGTATCTCCTCGAGTTCGTACGATTTATCGAAATGATCCTCTATGGCCCTTTTCCCGGCGGCTGTAACGATGATAATGTCTTCGATGCCGGAACTGATCGCCTCTTCGACGATATACTGTATTGTAGGCTTGTCCACAATCGGGAGCATTTCCTTGGGCTGCGCTTTTGTCGCCGGAAGGAACCTCGTACCAAGACCGGCGGCCGGAATAATCGCTTTCCTGACCTTCAAGCTAATCACCCTCTCTTCAATGATTTTATCAAATATGCGGGCATACCGACAACCTATAAAAATAATATTGGCGAAACTGGGAATAATTCCTCATATGAAAAATAAAAGTTCTTCCACGTTGTTGACGAAACACGATAAAAAAATACTCGAAAAATATGCCGGCAGTCAATCCGTCGCCGCAGGAACAGTCTCACTGGATGTGAAGCATGCGGGCAGGGCGGCAGAAAAAGGAGAGAGCGGCAGGCAGAACACGGACGTTGGTAATATTCATTGAACTGCCCTGTTTTTTTCAGTATAATAATCAAGTGATCTGAAAGTCATCATTGATTATATAATTGGCCGTGCTGAATGGGGAGGTAGCGGTGCCCTGTACCTGCAACCCGCTAAAGCAGGATTGATCTCCTGTCTGAGGGCTGTCCCTGTAAGGTCAGGCCATTACAAGCAGCTATGAGGATCGGGTCTTGCGCAATGGCAACCTGTGAACCCCGTCAGGTTCGGAAGAAAGCAGCGGTAAGCAGGCAATTCCATGTGCCGCAAGGCGGCCTGGTCTGAGCCGGCTATAGTGGCAGCGCTTATAGGGGCAGTTCGATTTCAGGTGCACGGCCATTAATATTGCCCGCCGGGAGGTTGTATGTCTTATCTCGCACTTTATCGGAAGTGGAGGCCAAAATTCTTTGAAGACATCGTCGAGCAGGAGCATATCGTAAAAACACTCCGGAACAGCGTTATAACAGGAAGGATATCACATGCTTACCTCTTCTGCGGACCGAGGGGGACAGGCAAGACTACGATGGCGCATATGTTGTCCAGGGCGATCAACTGCCTTGCGCCTGCAGACGGCAATCCGTGCAATAAATGCGAGATATGCCTCGGTATTCTTGACGGGAGCATACTTGACGTCCTTGAAATAGATGCGGCATCCAACAACAGCGTGGAAAATGTCAGGCAGATCCGGGAAGAGGTGGTCTATATCCCTTCCCGCTCCAAATATAAGGTTTACATAATCGATGAAGTGCACATGCTTTCGACGGGCGCCTTCAACGCGCTGCTGAAAACACTCGAAGAACCGCCTCCGCAGGTCGTTTTCATCCTTGCCACCACAGAGCCGCACAAAGTACCGCAGACAATAATATCGAGATGCCAGAGGTATGATTTCAGAAAAATCTCTGCCACGGGCATTTCGCACATGCTCGGCGAAATAGCCGGAGCGCTGGATGTGGCGATCACCGGCGACGCGCTGAACCTCATAGCAAGATTATCGGAAGGCGCTTTAAGAGACGCCATAGGGATACTCGATCAGTGCATCATGGCCGGCTCCCCTGATCAAAACCTTAAAGATCAAAACACGATCAGTTACGATAAAGTGCTGGGATTGATGGGAATGGTTAATGAGGATGTCATATCCGACATGGTAGACGCTATTATTTCCCGGGACATTATCGCTACGCTGAAAATATTGAATGCCGTAAATGAAGAAGGCAAGGATCTCTCCCGTTTTATTACCGATACGATCCAATACTACAGGAATATGCTCATATGCGCATCGGCGGATGACGTCCGCATGCTCCTTGACGCCCCTTCGGAAGTGCAGGAGAAGATACGGCGGCAATCGTCCTTGTTAGGCCATGATGAGATCATCCTATCCCTTAAGGAACTGTCGACAGTCGAATCGAGCCTAAAATGGTCGTCCAATTCTAAGATTGCGGTTGAAGTCGCGCTCATCAGGCTCAACAACAAACTATACTCGCCCGGAGATACCGAACTGGCGGAAAGACTGGCGGCGCTCGAGAAGAAGATTGAAATACTTCAACATGTTGCAGGTAACAGCCATCCAGCCGCCGCGCCTGCTGCGGCATTTGATAAGCCCGCCGCGACAACTGATAAGCTTGCTGCGGCATTTGATAAACCCGCAGCAGCCGCCGATAGACCTGCCACAGCCACCAACCGCAGAGCCTTATCCGGCGGCAAACCCACGCCAGCCATAAAACCTGTGCCCCCCGCAAAACCTGTGCCCGTCACTAAACCAATCCCCGTCACCGACGCGGTAACAGGCAAAATGCAGGGAGCACCGAAGAAGATCCTGTTCTGGAACGAGATCATCCATGAGCTCAGGAGCAACGGCAAGATGATGTTGTATGCCAACCTTTTGGATACTACAGCCTATGAACTTGACGATAGAACAGTCGGGATAGTGTTCCCGAATGGTGCCGGACTTAAAAAGACCCTCATATCAAAGCCCGTTCATACGTCGGCAGTCGAAGAATGCCTGAAGAATAAACTCGGCAGGGAAATCAGGATCAAATGCCTTGACAGGGATATTCAAATCCGGGAATCCACGCCAGCCACAGCGCATCAGACTTCGAACGGTAGCGGCGATAACGGTAGCGGCGATAACG
>CAYWGM010000033.1:6198-10774 GCA_964457875.1 uncultured Eubacteriales bacterium
GGCGGTTTCCCCGGCTTCGGAGGAGCCAATCTGGGCAACCTGATGCGTCAGGCCCAGAAGATGCAAAGCGATATGAAAAAGCTGCAGGATGAACTGCAGGAAAAGACCGTTGAAGCTTCCTCTGGCGGAGGCGCCATTATGGTGACAGCCACCGCAAAGAAAGAACTTACGCAAATAGTAATAAAGCCCGAAGTTGTTGACCCTGAAGATGTCGAAATGCTTCAGGACCTCATCGTGGCAGCGGTGAATGAGGCGCTCCGCAAGGCCGACGAACTCACTAACTCCGAGATGAGCAAGATAACGGGCGGACTGGGTAATATCCCGGGATTATTCTGAAGCAATCCTTGAAGTAATCCTTGAGGTGATTAAGGAGGAAGAATGGCACAATATGCCCCCCCGATTGCCAGACTCGTCGAGGAATTCGAGAAGCTGCCCGGCATCGGCCACAAGACGGCACAAAGGCTGGCTTTCCATATACTGAATGTTCCTCCCGGCAGAGCTGTCGAGTTGTCGAACGCCATCCGGGAAGCAAGAGAGAAGATAAAGCACTGCTCCATCTGTTTCAGCTTGACCGACATCGATCCCTGCGGCATATGCGGTTCGGCTTCCAGAGACCGCGGCGTTATCTGCGTGGTCGAAGACCCGCGTGATATTGCCGCAATGGAGAGGACGAGGGAATACAAAGGACTATACCACGTACTGCTTGGCACGATATCACCGATGGACGGCATAGGTCCGGAAGATATAAAAGTGATGGAGCTGCTTGACAGGACCAGGGACGGTTCGGTCAAAGAGGTCATCCTGGCGACCAATCCCAATGTTGAGGGCGAAGCCACAGCAATGTACATATCGAAGCTGCTTAAACCCTTCGGTATCAAGGTCACGAGGATCGCTCACGGCATACCGGTCGGCGGCAATCTGGAATACGCAGATGAAGTGACATTGGCAAAAGCGCTTGAAGGCAGACGCGAGCTATAAGTCTTCAGAAGCGTGATAGATTACCTATAAGTGTGATAGATTACCAATGAAATAGAGCGAAACAGCGGCAATCCAGATATCGATCCCGAGCATCACAGACCATTCGAGTATCGGGTGAATCCAGACGGAAGGCCTGCTGGTGATGGCAGTCGTATCAAAGATACCGCTCTTTCTGACGGAAATATTCAATACTACAATAAATATTAGAAAAATCATGGTCACGATAAAAGCAAGGATAATCAGCGCAGGCGGGATACGGTCGAGCGGATCGGTCAGGCCTGTTACGGCGAACATTATCATCGTCATCATGCCCCCATAAAAAAAGCAGGATGCTGCAATCATATGGCCGAACATCGAATTCATGGGAAACAGCCCGACTGCCGATACGGCGAGCGAACTGAAGACCCCGAAGGCGATGGATATATACGCAGCCCTGGTATTGATGAACCTGCTGAACTGTATCATGAACAGCGCATTCAGGATGCCGCCGATGACAAGAGAACTGTTGAACACGGCCGCAAGCCTTGACACCCCTTTTTCGCCAAGTTCGGATATGAAATGATTCAAAGGGCTGTATCTCTGGCCTTGCCTCCCCCTGAAGACAATCGCCGGTATCATGCACCCGAGCGTGGTTGCAATAATGCCTGCAAGCCCCAAGATAGGGAATCCGGCAGGCTCAAACAGCATTTCCATAACTCGTCACCTTCTGTCCGGCAATATCCTTGACTGTTGCGTACGGGTGCGGGTAGCGGCCGTTTTCCACTGTATATGAAGGAACCGCGGGTATGTCGCTGATTTGGACCGATTGCCGTGGACAATAATTAAGGCAGGCAAAGCACATATGGCAGAATACCTTCTTTTGCCATACAGGCTTGTCCTCCAGCATGGTTATTTTGCGGGACAAACAGACTTTTTCACAAATGCCGCATCCGTTGCACTTTGAATCGGTATAGAAATATTGGACTCCGCCTATATGTTCCGAGACCTTCATGCCCAACAGCACAATCCTTTCCATTAATAAATTCATAAAAGGGTTACGGCTGATACGTATAGTATACTCAGTATCATCAGGACAACACGTCCTTCTTTGTTCGATGACGGTCTTAATATATTCCAGTTTATTCAGGGCTTTATTCTTCATCGACAGCAAATCGGCTTCAGAAGGGACGATATAGCTTTTGTGCCTTGCTTCGTTATTGCCCATATTGATGATAAAATGCGCATTCAGCCGCTTCCGCTTTTTCGACAGCAGCCTGTTTATTTTTTTAAAACCCCTGAATACCGATCCAAAACGTGTTGCCACCGCAAACAGATATTCAGATGATCCAAAATCGATTTTCTTAATAAATCTTTTTACGACTACCGGGATCGTAAGCGCATGTACGGGGAATACAAACCCGACTATCTTTGCCTTGGACTGTATACATTTTTGATCCATGAGACCGACGATGGGCGTCAGTATGACGCCATCCATGCGTTTTTGCAGCTCTCGTGCGATAAATAATGAATTCCCTGTACCGGAAAAATAAAAGATCTCAATCTGCTGCATAGAAAATCGACTTCGCCCTCTGCCTTTAATACAAACATAATGACTCTTGAACAACACACACTCCGACAGACAGATTGATTATACATCTTTCCTCTGGACTTGTTAATAGATTTTAATTCGACGGAACAACTTCGACGGAAACTCCTTGCCGTTAAATTATTAGCTACTGGTCAAAAATTCAAGTATTGGGCGCGTAAAAATGTTAAATCCGGTTTTTGTGCATTAATATACGAGGTATGCCCTTTTATCCTGCATAATCATACAATTAATGGCAACATATGGTATTCAATTGCCCCATTTCTTGAAATTTTGGACAGTTAGAAGTGGTGGAGATGATGGGATTCGAACCCACGACCTTACGGATGCGAACCGTACGCTCTCCCAGCTGAGCCACATCCCCACAACCATTCTTCATAACATATCATACTTTATAACATATTACGGTCAAGGTCAATCCGCAAATATCAATCCTTCAAACACTTCCGAAGCGTCGAGGCCTGCTTCTCTGACCTTCATGGAATCTACGGCGAACCATCCTTTTATTCCTGAAGCAGTCTCAGCCTTGCACCATTCCACGGAGTCGCACCCCAGCAGAGTGATCGAGTCGCCGGCCTTTAATTTGGCCACCACCTTGGAACTCACCGGGGATTCAAAAAGCGAAAGCTCTTTCTTCAGCTTCAGCGTTTGTACATCGTAAAGCGCCGGGTATAATTCTTTCCTGACGCCTTGAAGGAGATGTCCTTCAGCAAGCTTGTGCTCCTTAGCGTAAAACCATGTCTGCAGCATTGTAGCGCGTTCGCTGGCGGTCACGATCCCGTTACCCTTGATATTCCCTTTTTCAGCGCATAGTCCCTGCAGGGTTCCCATGAATACGAGCCCATTACCGTCGTAATAATAGAAATCCGTCTTGTAATCATCACTGGGCCCGTACTGCTGTACGGCCACCTCTTTGAACTTATCCGAGCTGTCGATGTCGACGATATGGATATTTTCATCTATACTCTCGCCATAATTCCTGACCTCATGTCCATTGACCTTTAATACGTAAACGTCCTTGTATTGGCCGGCCAACTGCAGGTGTACGATGTCCTTCACGCCGTCCCCGTCAAGATCCTCCTTGAGCTCTTTGAACGGATTGTTCTGGTTGAATGTGATACCCTGCAGGTTTTTAAGCGACTGCTCATAGCCCTGGATGTTTTGTTCGTCCCATAAACCGCTCATGATCCGGTAGTTTCTGATTGTCTCGATCAGATCCGAAAGCGGGACGAACTTTTTGGAACTTGTAAATCCATTCATACTCTCGTCGGTAAATTCAATACAATCCAAGCGCAGATACTTTTTATCGATTGACATACCGGTAATCTGCTCGCGTTCGTAAAGTTTTGTGACCGGATACAGATCCTTCAGATCCATATCATATACGAACAGGTTGCCGCCACGCGCCACGGTGCCGTAAGCGAACTGCATGATCATCAGCAGATACCTCTCGTTGAGCCATAGCAGCTTTTTAGGCGTTATTGAACTGACCACGTTCCTGAATCCGGATATCTGAGCTGTGGTAAGTGTGATTTCGGTATCCCCCTTTTCGAGGCTGAAGATATGGAGATTGCTAAGCATTTCCCACTCATACGGCGAAAGGTATGCCATCCTTTTGCTTGCGGGCGACACGACCGGCGCTGATGGCAGATCGTTTGAAACGAGCTGTGCTTTGCCGCCGGAAGGCTTGTAAAATAGTATTTGCGAATTGGCGCCTTTCAAATATTCGACTTTGCCATATGCCCCTTCATAAACCTTGATCGTGACGCCGTCGCCATTATCCTTCGTTGTCTCCTCCGATGTCTCCTCAGCTGTTTGCTCCGACGTTTGCTCGCCGGGATTGTCAGAATCATCCGAGGTGCCGGCGGTGGAAGAATCATCTTGATCGCCGCCGTCTCCGGAATCTGAGTTAGTGTCGGAACCGGTAGCCGGACTTGAGCCGGTACTGGAACCGAAGCCAGGACCTGGGCCCGGTGAGCACCCGGCAAAGACTGCAGCTGACACAAACATGAA
>CAYWGM010000033.1:10874-13786 GCA_964457875.1 uncultured Eubacteriales bacterium
TTTCCATATTTAAGACGCGGTTCATGGGATTTTCGTTCAAAAAAAGCCAGGGATCGACGTAAGTAGTGACCACGCTTATCCCCCAATGCAGGTGCGGGCCTGTCGAAAAGCCCGTAGATCCCACTTTGCCGATAAGCTGGCCTTTTTCGACCATCTCGCCTTCTTTGACCAGAAGCGAATCCAGGTGACAATATGAGCTGAACAGATTCATTCCATGATCTAAGATAATAGTATTGCCTGTGACGATAAGCGTCATTGAAAGCGCTACCCTGCCGCTGTTGGCCGCATACACCGGCGTGCCTTTCGGGGTGGATATGTCGAGGCCGGAGTGCCTTCCCGAATCCACATTGTTTATATACCTTATCAGACCGTATTCGGCAGTCACTTTGCCGTCGCACGGGAACGCAAACTTACCGTCCCAAAGCGGCACGGGCGAAGAAACGGACTTTGCCTTGCCGGTATATTCGACATCATGGTTCCATGATGTGTCGCTTCGCTTCTCAAGCAGCTCTTCAGTTACAGTGATATATTGCTTGGGAAATACCTTCGGGAGAATTTTGAGTTTATGCTCCGAATCCAGCAAAGTTACGTCGCCTTTCTTCACAATCACATGTATGTCGTAGTCGCCCGGGACGGTGCGGTAATCGATTGCGAATATGGAAAGCTTCCCCTCACCATAAGGGAAGAATACCGGCACCTTGCCGGCAAACTTTGAACTCACGGAAACAGCCGTATCCTCTTCTGCATATTTTACATATATCATGACATAATCGCCGGGAACCAATTGTGTTGCAGAAAGCATTACCACCGGTATTTCAGGCTGCGGGCTATCCGAGGGGAACGGAGACGGGGACGGAGACGGGAAAGGGGACGGAAACGACGCTGGCGATGCAATATGCGTCGACGAAGCCGATGTCTCAGACAAATCAGATGTCTCCCTGTCGAGGAAGACATTTGAGATATTCGCGCATCCCGCCGTCAGCGTCAATAACAAAATTAATACCATTAATATAAATAATACAATTAAAGATGATTTACCGGTCATAAGTCCTCTAAGCCCCATAGAAAGTATTTTTATGAATATGTCACTATATACTATATATATATTTTCGCACAATACCACTTAAAAAGAAAGGCTGGAATAGTCCTCTCATCAGTGATAGAATACGTTATGGCTATTAGGGGGTACAAAAGCCGATGATCGCCATATTATTACTGGTTATATCGAACGTATTCATGACCGTCGCCTGGTACGGCCATCTTAAATTCAAGCATGTCGCGCTGCCCATCGTCATTTTAGTCAGCTGGCTCATAGCCTTTGTCGAATACTGCTTCCAGGTCCCGGCAAACCGCATAGGCAGCGAATTCTTCTCGGTAACGCAATTAAAAATCACTCAGGAAGTGATAACGCTCAGCGTTTTCACCATCTTTTCGATACTGTTCCTGAAAGAGACATTCAAATGGAACTACGCGGTATCATTCCTCTTTATCGTCGGCGCCGTGTTCTTTGCCTTCAAAAAGTTCTAATTTGAAACAAATACACAGTTGACGACGGCCATGATCTCCTTCTCGATCGAGGAGGTATCGTTTATGCCGTAATCAGTGACCTCGTTCGAATTAATAGGAGTGATCTGAAATACGCCCATCTTGGCCGATTTCAGCTCTCCGAGCGTTGAGCCTGCGTTTTCGGCGATCTTCCTGGCCCTGTTTTTGGCATCTGCCGTCGCAAGCGCAAGCATATCTATCTTGAGGTCGGCGATCTTTGTATAGAAATACTGCGGCGGCAGCGACTGGAACTGTACCCCGCTCTGTATTAGCTGCGTTGACTCCCTCGAAATCTCCGTGACCTTTTCTATATCGGACGAACGTATGTCGACTTCCCGCAGCAGCCTATAGCTTTCGATATCGCTCGAGAACATGCCATTAGGATGGACAGCATAGTTAACGATTATACTTACCGAAGAAACCGTATAATCCTTGTCAGTAAGGCCTTTTGTACTCAAATATCCTCTGATTTTCACAAGGTCTCCCTCCAAGGCTCTGTACGCATCGGCCAGACTCTTGGACTGCGTGCTGAAATTGCCCTTCCATGTAACGTAATCGGACTTTATCTGCTTTTTTGCGGAACCTGTGACCGTTATCGTATTCGGCTGCAGCCGCGTCTTCACAAATCCATTCGCCAGGACGATCGAGGAACACAGGACGGCAACAGCGATTATCGCCGCGGATATCCACGGGATCTTCCCCTTGAGCTGATCAATCACATTCATCATCATCCTTTCCGATATATTCATGATATATGCCGATATAAATGATATGGAAATTTCTGATTACTTAGAATAGACGCAAATCCTTATTTATTGTTCCCTCTGCTGCTATATAAAATATTAAATATTATTTATTATGTGTTCACTGCCATCGGATTCAGAAGCAAGTTTTCCATCAGGCAGCAACTCCCTTAGGATCGCATGCATCTCATCAAACTTTTTTGTGCGTATCCGAATACGTCTCCCCAGACGAGTTGCCAGATTGCATGCAAAATCCCTGCATGCGTCCCTGTCGTATATCTGGATTGTACTCAAACGCATCACATCAATACCTTGCCTTTCAAGTATGGCTGACCGCATCACATCTTTGCCTTGCTCCGACGGGCTGTTGTGATAGGCAAAGCTCTCATATTCGACTGCTAATCTCACCTGCTTGTAGTACATATCCGCAAAACAACGATTTTGTCCAAGACGAATCCGCGCCTCGATCTTTAATTTTATCTCATAATTGAAAACAGCGCCGTCAAGTCCGTATCCTCCCAAAAAGTGAGGCAACGTAAAAATCATATAGGAAATCGATTCCATAATAGACGCAGAACCATTCTCAATGTATTTCGCTGCTCGTACGGCTTTGCGATGCCCACG
>CAYWGM010000033.1:13886-15157 GCA_964457875.1 uncultured Eubacteriales bacterium
CGCCGCTGCCGGCATTGCCGATATCCTATGCAATAGTGCTGCAGCACTATTTTCGTAAGGGCGAGAAAAATAATAAAATCGATATTAAATACAAGATTTGTGCAAGCCTCACCTTTTTTTCGGATAGTGGCATTTTTGAGCAGGATTGTCCCATATGATATAATATGCCTGCCGCACATGACTGGTAAATACTGCCAACGGGGGCGCGACCGATGTATTTTGAATCATATAAGTCTATAGTCTTATCCGACACTCCTGTCCCTGATATATTTATAAGCGAATATCTGCCATCGATGGATTGCGAATTCATCAAGATTTACGTATATTGTCTTTTCCTCAGCAAACACAATAAGCATGCGACTGCCTTCGAATTGTCAAAAAAGCTGGATATCGATCTGACCAAGATCAACGACGGCCTCGCATATATGCAGAAACTCGGTATAATCAAGCTCAAGGACAATAGCGTTACTCTCCTGGACCTGAAAGAGAAGGAAATCGACAGGATTTACAGGATGAAGACTACTTCGACTCCCGAAGAAGTTACGGCATCATCAGAGCGGAACAGGAAACGCATCAAAATCATCAATGCGATAAACAAGACCTTTTTCCAGGGCCTGATGTCACCCTCGTGGTATACCGATATCGATGCATGGTTTGCAAGGTATCAATTCGATGAAGACGTCATGTTCACGCTGTTCCAGCATTGCTATGACCACAAGGGGCTCTCGAAGAATTACATATTGAAGGTTGCCGACAATTGGCACAGCAGGAATATCAAGAACGCCTTCGATGTGGACAGGTATTTCCTTGAATATCAGAAACTCAAGGATACAGAGGGCTGTATCATCAAAAAATTGAATCTTTCACGCAATCTGACTGATTACGAGGAGGAAATGGTCGAGAAGTGGACCGTCCGGTATGGATTCAATCTCGAGATAATCGATTACGCCATGAAAAAGACCACGGCAAAGACAAATCCGAACTTTAAGTATATCGACGCGATATTGGCAAATTGGTACGAGAATAAATTGACGGGCAGGGATGAAATTGACAGATATG
Source organism: uncultured Eubacteriales bacterium (assembly GCA_964457875.1). GTDB lineage: Bacteria > Bacillota > Clostridia > Acetivibrionales > CAYWGM01 > CAYWGM01. Next base: position 14,946 of record CAYWGM010000033.1, read on the forward strand.
AGCTTCAGAAAAAGGCCCTTGCCCGGAAAAAGGTTGCGGTCGCGGTGGCAGGGCCTTCCGTCCCTCAGCAGACCAACTATGAGCAGCGTAAATATTCCGATGAATACTTCGACGAGTTGTACATCAATAAAAGAGAGACGGTATGAGTCTGTATGAGTCTACATAATGAAATAATGGCCTCATACGAAAAAAGGCGCGTTAGTTCAATAAAG
>CAYWGM010000033.1:15257-16539 GCA_964457875.1 uncultured Eubacteriales bacterium
AATATAATAAGACAGCGCTGCCTCAAGTTTATAGCCAATATCTCGTCTCCGGGAGAAAAGAACCTGTTCTTCAGCGGTCCGGCAGGTACCGGCAAGACATTTATGTGCAATTGTATCGCGGCTGAGGTAATAAAGCAGGGTATAACAGTCCTGTATCAGACTTCGCCGGTGCTGTTTTCGACCATCGCAGAATTCAAGCAAAAGGCATTCCGCGACGGCTATTTTAGAGATGATGCTTATGACCGCATCTTTGATGTGGAGCTTTTGATTATCGACGACCTCGGCACTGAGCCGCCCAGCCCCGCAAGATACGCCGAGTTCCTTACCATACTCGATGCGCGCCGCAGCAACGGCCTTTCACGCGTATGCAAGACCATCATCTCCACTAACATAAGCCCGAAGGAATTATACGACTATTACGATGAAAGAAGCGCCTCAAGGATCATCGGCGGGTTCGACATGTTCCGCTTCGCGGGCGAGGACATCAGAAGGTTCCGATAAACTTATCCTTTAAGCAATTTCATACCTTCAACCGCATATACGAAAATGATGAAGGCGACTCCCGGAAGGAACGCGATTATTCCGGTTTTTCTGCGTCGGACAACACTATCGCCTATTTCGATCGACTCAGCCGGAGATTGCGGCCTCGGCACTTTCGACGTAGTGCGGATCAGTGCCGTAATAAGGCCGGCGAGTATGCTCACGCTGAAGAAGAATATAAAACCCCATACGGCTATAAAAGGCAGGATTTCTTCACCGCCCAGCATGCCCGAACCCGAAAACAGGTCGTTGATATCGCCTCCCGCGCCGAATTCGCTCTTCAATGCCGGATCCATCATCTCCATTAACTTCGTCAGGCCGAATGACAAAAGCACGGCTATGGAGTTATTCGTGAAGTGGGCGAACATACCGCCAAATATCGAATTTGTCCTGTAGACTATGAAACCTATCAGAGCGCCGAGTAGAAAAGTGCCGGCAAGCTTCTGGAAATCGGCATGCAAAAGGCCGAACAGCAGCGCCGTCAACAGGATCGAAGGCCACCTGCCGTACCGCTCGAGGCTGCGCTGTATCACGCCCCTGAAGAATACTTCTTCACATACGCCGGCCGCGACTCCGATGACTAAGATATTGAGCAGCAGGCTCGGGAGGTCTGCCGCAACCGGCGGCTGGAATACTTCGACTCTTCCGAAGATCGATCTGAGCAGCCACAAATTCAACAGATTGATTATGCTTACCACAGGAACCGAAAAAACCATTATGCAGAAGATGACGAACAGATTGA
>CAYWGM010000034.1:0-16183 GCA_964457875.1 uncultured Eubacteriales bacterium
TCGATCAGCCCTTTTGGCGTTATCTCGATGATCCTGTTTGCAACGGTCTGGACAAACTGCCTGACAGAATCTTTAAAAAAGTTGACTTTCCGGAACCGTTAGCGCCAATAAGGCCGTAACAATTGCCGGGAATGAACCTGATATTGACGTTCTCAAACAATACACACTCCCCAAACCTCAGAGAAATGCCATTGGCAGAGATCATTCTTATGACCGTCCTTCGTTAAGTACTTGCATTCAATTCCCGGCATATTATAACATTAATAATTATGATATGATGCATTTATGAGAGGGGGAGTTGCATGCGGTGCACAAAATGTAGCTATGAAAATGAAGACAACGCTGTGTTTTGCATAAATTGCGGCTCGAAAATCCAACAGGGACAGGCAGAACAGTACCAGCCACCGGATCAACAGCAGTACCAGTCGCCGAATATCCAGCCTTATCAATCTGGCGAACCGGGGCAGAAAAAAATTTCGATTTTAGGCAACGTGTTTTTTAACAGGAATGGCGGATTCGAATTTTTGTTTCTCGCCGCATTTTTCCTGCAGTTCCCATTTGTACTCAATTCCGTGATGCTATACTTGACAAAAAAGCCATTGCCTGCGATCCTTTCACCGATATTCGCCGTCATTTCATTTATTTTATTCATACTGGCGGTAACGGCATATTTCAGGAAGTCGTCAGGAGGCGGCGCTGAGAAGATCGAAGGCGCATTCATACATACAATATTATCTTCGATTGTATGCGTCATTTTCCTTGTCTTTATAACACTGCTTTTCGGTCTGATATACCAGCAGTTATACAGGTTCGTCCCCATGCTGCTGCAAGGCAATGCGATCTCGCTGGTTTTCATATTGGTCATGATCGCATTGGCGTTGATCCTGACCATCGTCACCCTTTCGGCGGTGGCGCTGTTTGCGGCAGTCTTCGAATACGGTCTCAAATTCAATATGTTAGGCAGGGTGTACCTTTCGATAATAGGAAGGTTCTTCGCCGGATTTTTCAGGGTATTGATCTTCAGTGTCGTATTCGGCATCCTCTTATATACCGCGTACATATTGAGCAACTGGCTGCTGTCGCTGACCGAAATCCTGACGCTGCACGGATTCATCAAGATATTTATACTATATATGTTTGTGGCGCTCTTGTACGGATACCTGTTCTTTGTCCTCATAAACATGTCGCGCAACCTCCTCAGGAAGGCGGACACAGGTATCAGGGACACAGTATCGAAGATCAGGGATACGAAGAAGAACCCAATGAAGAACTCAATACCGGTCTTCGCAGCGGCGATCCTTGTATTGACCGTCGTACTTGCAATTATAGCCGTTCCGATAAATCCAAATACCGCGGATAAGATAATCACCGAAATCAAAATACATATGCAGCAGGCTGAGACATACGGAAACCTCGGGCTTGCGCAGCGGTCGATATTCGAGAACGACCTGGCATATTCGAAGCTGCTGGCGCTGAGAGGATACCTCGAAGGCCTGAGTAATCTGAAGCAGACCGATCAGGATATGGTCGCCCGTTCTCAGGACGACCTGAGGAACGCATCGGTTTATAGCGTGAAAAACCGCTATCTCCCGTTTTTCAACGGCAAGCTCCATATGCTCACAAATAACTACAGCGGCGCGATAGACCAATTCAAGACGGCTTCATATTTTGCGGGGGAGATACCCGAATCCTACCTCGGCCTTCTGGAAGCGTACAACGCGATGGGAGACAAGGCCAACGCCGCGTCGCTGTTAGATGTGCTGACGGGTAAGGGTATCTTCTACGATTACTATTCCGACCTGCAGAAGTTCGGCGTCGGTGCGATTGCGAAATATATCGACCAACTGGACCTCATCGAGGCCGATCTCGGACCGAGGATGCTATATAAGGCAATAGAGAAGTCAAAGTATCTTGACTACCCCAATGCGCTCAAAGAACTCCTCGAATTACAGAAAAAATACCCCGAAAATGCACAGATCAGCTATTTCATTGCGAAAATGGCAAACCTGTTCAGAAGCGAGCAATCCAACTACGGAATGGTGAAGCAATACGCGGAGGCTTTTGACAGGCAGCTCGACACATCGGGAGACAGGGACGCCGAGATAAATAAGAAGCTGTTCGTAGCCCAGATGTTTGCCGATTCGGATAATAACGAGGCAGCGGAACAGACCCTGCAGGCATTGTACGAAAAATACCCCGACGATGCAAATGTGTCCGGGCAGTATGCCTTCATACTTAACGAGATGAATAAGCCGGATGATGCGCTCAGAGTATCCGATGCAGCTATATCAAGCAATCCTGACGATTATTACGCCCAGTATTTGAGCGCGGTTAGTCTGCTGATCAAGAACGACACGTCAGGCTCACTCGGCAGGATGAAGAAGTTCATGGCAATCGTCGCGAAAACCCCCGATCTCACCCCCACACTCGACAAGTTTTTATATACATATTCGCTGAAGTTTTCAGCAATTTTCTCCGGGGATGCGGTGATAGCCGAAGTCGAGAAAATTAAGGACAACATCGTGCTATACAATTACCTGTACGCGATAAAGGGCTGGAAAGAGAAAAATTCCGACCAGTCGAACCAATATGTCGCCAAAGTGATAGAGGCCGATAAAAACCTGGGGTACGCCTACTATATTATGGGAGTCAACCATTATGAAAATACCGTAAGGACAGGCGGGACCGACTTCTCCAAGGCGGAGGCAAATTACCTCAAATCGCTCGAGATACTTCCGAACCATGTGGAAGGCTATTTTGCCATCGGCCACTGTTATCTGAAATGGGGCAGGAACCTTGAAGCGCTGAGGGCTTTCAGAAAGGTCGTAGACCTGCTCCCCTTCCAGGACCACCGCACCGACCGCTATGGGATAACGGTACACGCCCAGGGCATGATAAACCAGCTCAGCCAATATGATACAAAGGAGGGAGAATAAATGGGTACGGTATTCGGCATTTTGCTATTGTCCGGATTTTTACTCAATTCGATCTTTAAAGGTTTCACATTTGCCAACATTGTATGCATAATAATATCCCTGCTTGTTTTGGGCTACGGCCTTTATTCAAGAAAGAAAACTGCTGACACTACAAGGCGCTTACTGCCCGGTATTGCAATTTACCTGGCCGCCATAGCCCTGATTGCAATAATTTCAGTTATTTTCCCGGCAGACGGTCAGGGCCAATTTTCGGTTTCTTCACAAATAAATAAGAGCGCGGCCCTCATCAAGAACAATAATCATCAAAACGCACAGCAGATACTGCTTAAGCTTGACGCGCAGGATCCGTCGAATGCCCTGGTAAGCCAGAACCTCGCCGCCACGTACATTATGGCGCACGATCCCGACAACGCGCTGAATTACCTTGGTAAGGCATACAGGACGCTATACTTCAATGAAAACATATTATTCAATTACGGTCTGGCGTATTATCAGAAACAAGATTTTGCGAATGCGCTCAAGTGCTTTGAAGGCGCCATCAGCTTAAATCCGACGATGGTTAATGCCCACATCTACGCCGGAACCATGTGCTACAAGCTCAGATATCTGAGGAAGGCCATTTACCATCTGGAAAATGCAAGGTTCCTGGCGCCGGATATGCCGGACATATTGTACAACCTTGGCAAGGCCAATCTGGACATGTTCGAATACAGCCTGGCCGAGAAGAATTTGAAAGAAGCCTTGGCCCAAAATCCATCTCAGGAATTGAAGGACCTTATCAACAAGCAATTGAGTTATCTGGAATCGGTAAAAGGAGGATCGGGCGATGAATAAGACATTTATCAAGCTTGCTTCTGTTTTCCTTTGCATGATGCTGCTTTTTACATCGACCGTCCCTGTAACGGTATTTTCCGGAACGGTGCAGAACGTGGTCGGAATCGAGAACGACGTCCCCGGCACGGTCGTGGATAATGCATTCGGCATAGGCTCCGGCATGGGAGGGGACGTATTGATCTCCGTAGGAGAAGAGGGCCTTGAAGCGGTGCCTAACAGCCTGAAGCACGGAACCAGCTATATCGGCGGCGGGTTATTGAAATGGGGCGGATACTACATAGGGGCTTACGACACCACCCAAGATACGATCAAGATATTCACCGAGACCTCGAAACACAGCACTACTACGGGAAAGGCCATTGATAAGGGTCTGGCCGTGGTTTCTGCCGGCATGGGATGGGCCTCCGTCATCGGCGGCGCTATCGCCATATTTACCGTCACCGCTACGGCGCCTGCCACAGGGACGCTTGCGGTGGTGACAGGGACGACGTGGGCTGTCGGTTCGGCAGCCGTAGGTCTAACAAGAGCTGTGGTAAATACGGAGACCGTAAGGAATATCGAAGACCTCATGAGCGGCAAGAAGAAGCTCGTGTTTGCACCCTTCGAACGTCCTGGAATCAAGGAAGGGCGCGATATCATAAAAGAAGAGCTTGGATTTGATCCATATGACCGCTCCTGGAATGAAATACCCGACCCGAACACTGGCATCCCTGTATATAAGCCCAACATATACATCTATAGCAACAGGGATATGGCAGTGAATGTAAAATTAAGCCAGTATGAGCGGATAACCGAGTCCATACCCGAATACGACATCAATAACGGATGGGATGCCGCAATCTGCAACGGATCGATAAACGGCAGCAACGATTACCTCTTCTATGAAGCACTGATCCCGGATGAAGGGTTCCAGAAGCAAACGGGCTGGGTCATAAACGCGAGTGAAGGCAGAAATGGTGGCGGCAACAGCCTTGAGGAGGATCTGAACCGTATCGTCGACCTCTACAAGTTCAATGAAACAGAGAAGAAAGATTTCCTTGAATTCTGGTGCGGTATGCTCGACAGCAAGACCAGCTACGCGGTATTCCCTCAGGAGACAGCCATCGTTGATAAAATAATGCCGATCGACATATCGCCTGTACCGGATAATACCTGCAGGATATGGTTCTACTTCTCGCCTCTCGGCAGCGGCGGAGAGACTGCTGCAACAGCAGTCATGCCTTCGTTCACAACTACTGATGCAACACCAGGCATAACTGAGCCAGACAATATAGAAAGCATCCGGAGGAGCGATTATACCGCAGTCGAATGGGGAGGGCTCATAGGCGCTCCGATTGCCAGATGAAGGATGGGAAATGAAGGATAAGATTCTCGTATCGTGGAGCGGCGGCAAGGATGCCACGCTCGCATTGCATGAAATAATCGGATGTGCCGGAGATAAGCGCCAAGACCTTGAAATCGTGCTTCTGACCACGGTCAGCGAACAATATAAAAGGATCTGTATGCACGGCGTTAGGGAATCCCTGCTAGAGATGCAAGCCAAATCGCTGGGATTCCCTCTTGAAAAAGTATATATCCCTGCTGATGCCACAATGTCTGTTTGTGACGAGATCATGAAGACAGTATTATCCAGTTACGTGCAGAAAGGATTCACCTATGTGGTCCACGGCGATATATTCCTTGAGGACATCAGAAAATACAGAGAGGACAACCTGGCAAAGGTAGGGATGAAGGGTATTTTCCCGCTTTGGAAAAGGAGCAGCCGGGAGCTCGCCGACAGATTCATAGGCCTAGGCTTCAAAGCGATCATCACATGCGTCGATTCACAAGTCCTCGACAAATCGTTCGTCTGCAGGGCATATGATGAAGAATTCATTTCCCGGCTCCCTCAAGGTGTCGATATATGCGGGGAAAACGGAGAGTTCCATTCATTTGTCCATGACAGATGCCTGCTTAGTGACAAAGTCAACTTTTCAATCGGAGAGACCGTATTCAGGGACAACCGGTTCTATTTCTGCGATCTGATTCCGGAATAACCCCCCTGTTTGCATTATTATACTAAATCCATTGTTAAAAACAACACTTTGCGAAAATAATACAAAGCCTCGGATTACTCCGAGGCGCAGGCCTGCCATATTACGCATCGATGAGAGGCTCGCAGGATCTGTTACAGCTATTTTATTCAGAAATCATAAGATTATTCAATTCTTAGTAATTCCTCCCAGCCTTGTGGGAATCCCAAATAAGATAATTTAACAAAGGGATATTTACTTTTTATACTCGCAAATACAGATAAGAAATTCTGCCACACTTGTTTTTCTTTCACAAGTTTTTTAAGGATAAAAATGTATATAAAGACATGATCATTTTGTATTCCAAGCTCTTTATCATGTCTCGAAAGTTTTGGTTTATGTGTCAGATAACGATTATACAGACGGCCTCTATGTGCACATATATTCCGCAAAGACATAGCAAGACCGGAAGGATCATGTGTGAAAGCATCATGCAGATAATATTGCATAAAGAAAGGAAGAAAAGTAAAATGAAATTACTGAGGAGAAAAGAAATGGATTATAAAACCGTCAAGAATGGAACACAACATTATATCGAGTTATTATCCTGTACAAATGCTATTATCAATGAGCAAGACGCCTTAAATCTGGTTGCCTTGTGCGGAGAACATGAAACAAACCTGCTAATGATTCACGATTCCGCGATATCGGATGATTTTTACAGATTGAGAACAGGTGTTGCCGGAAACATACTGCAGAAATTCATTAATTATCATATAAAAACTGCTGCTGTAGTTGCAAATGTAAAAACCAATAAAGGAAAATTCAAAGAGATGGCTTCAGAAGCTAATAAAGGAAATCACTTCAGAATTTTCGAAAATAAAGAAGCTGCAGAAAAATGGCTTTTAAATGACTGATCGTTAATATTTATACGGCATTAGGGCTATGATACCTACATTCCTGTGACAGCACGCTGCACAAATGTCAACACCGCCATGATCAGAAACAATATGACCGAAACAATGCTCCAGCCCCGGCCAGCATTGGCAGCTATTCCAAGCATTCCTCCCGCACCAGTGAAGAATAACGTAACATAAGCAATAACCATCCACCGGATCCGCCGGAAGTCAATTTCCAGTATATAGTCCAGCAGCAGTTCCAATACCAGCCATACCAGCATCAATCCGATCTGAACATAGTATAATACCGGGCGGTCATGCTCAGGAGCCTTTATCAGCAGGTACACCATAGGGATAGCCAGGCAGAATTCCAGAACACCTATCCAAAATCCTACCTGCGGTTTGCCCATAAGCCTCATAACAAAAACAAGGATAGCCGACACATAAAAAACATTTGCGACAATAGCACCTAATAGGTTGGTGTTTTTTAAGACCCCTCTCATACATAACCTCCGTCCTGAGTCTCGAACTGCACCCTGCAAAGCTGCCTGTAGAGGCCGTCCCTCCTTATGAGTTCTTCATGGGCGCCTTCTTCGGTGATATTGCCATCCTCGATCACCAATATCTTATCGGCGCGTTTGATTGTTGAAAGCCTGTGTGCAATGACGATGATCGTCCGACTGCCTGCAAGCTCCTGAATGGCTTGCTGTATCTGCGCCTCCGTCTCAACGTCCACCGAAGCGGTGGCTTCGTCCAGGATCAAAACCGGGGTATCGCGCAGCACAGCCCTTGCGATGGACAGCCGCTGCTTCTGGCCGCCTGACAACTTGACTCCCCTTTCTCCGATATATGCATCATAACCCTCCGGCAGTAGGCTTATGAACTCATGCGCCCTCGCAATATTCGCCGCCTTTATGATATCATCCATTGAAGCGGTCTTACATCCATAGGCGATATTCTCGGCGACAGTCCCGTTAAACAGGAAGACATCCTGCAGCACCAGGCTTATCTGATTGCGCAAGGTAGAAAGGCTTAAGCCGCGCAGGTCCTTACCGTCGAGCAGTATGTTCCCCGAAACGGGATCGTAGAAACGCGCGATGAGGCTAATAATAGTGGTCTTGCCGACGCCTGTCGGCCCTACCAGCGCCACCATCTGCCCGGGCTCGGCCACAAAGCTCACATCTTGAAGTACCGGCGCTGATGGTATGTAATGAAAGCAAACGTCTTTAAACTCAATATGTCCTTTTGAGCAAGTTATATCGACGGCATCTTCACCGTCACAGATATCCGGCTCGGAATCCAGGACTTCAAAAACCCTGTCGGCACCGGCAATCGCCATCTGCAGATCCTCAGTGACCCTCGCGAGAGCGGTTATGGGCTGGTAAAAAAGGTTCAGGTATAATAAGAAGCCTACAATTTCAGCGACAGAGATGCGTCCCTTTAAGGCAAGCCAGCCACCGAAAGCAACGACAATGACAGTGCCCGATGAACTTATCGCTTCGACGGTAGGATGGAAGACAGCGCTGAGGTTCAGTGCGCGCAGGACAGCGGCGGCATAGCTTTGCGCACTCTTCTGGATCCGTTTTTTCTCGACAGGCTGCTGGTTGAAAACCTGTATCTCCTTCATTCCGGAAATATTGTCCTGCAGTGTCGCATTCAGATCGGCAAGAGTTTTCTGGGCTTCCCTGAAATTTGGACGAATCTTCTTTGCAAAGATCCAGCCACCAAAAATCAGGAAGGGCACGGGAATAAGCGCCGCGATAGCCAGGTATGTGTTCATGAAAAAAAGGATTATCGTAACGCCGATGACAATGAGGATATTTGTTGTTATATCAGGAATGGAATGCGCAATGAGCGCTTCAAAGGTCGCCGTATCGTTCGTGGCTCTCGACATGAGCTGACCGGTCTGTTTGTCGTGATAATATCTGAGGGACAGCTTTTGCAAGTGGTCATAAACCAACACCCGCATATCTGCGACAAGGTTCCAGGCCGCTTTATGACTCATATAATTGTTCAGATATCTGAAAAGCACTCTCGCCGCAAAGGCTGCCGCAAGGATGGCTGCTATCGTTGTGATCGAAGTCATGGAGGAAGCGTCAATCGCCCCGTCAAGGATCGAGATAAGATCTTTTATAAGCCAGGGAGTAAGCAAATTAAGAGCGGTGATCGCCAGAAGGCTGAAACCCGCGATTATCAAGAGTCCCCAATATGGTCGTGCTGTTTTAAAAAGCCTAATTATGTTCTTCATTATTCATCCCTTATGAATTATTTCGGCATTTCCGGCGCTTTTTCCTCAAAGACGCCTATCCATTCGTCATTCTCCAGTAACGCTTCTGTCCCGATATCGTAAAAAAGCTTCCTGCTCTTCCTGACAAACGCTTCCGGATCATGCCCATAGCTGTTTTTAATCCTCTCAAACTCATGCAGCGCAATACTATAGGTCATCATCATCCATTTATATTTCCTCGCAAGTCTTGAGAAGGCAAATAACTCGGCAAACACTTTATATGAGGCTATTACCACCGGCAAAAACCCTACTGCGAAAACAATCCATGAATGTATCCCCACAGCAGCCGATCGGTATGCGTCAAGGCAGACAATGACCACTGCCAATAGCAGCCCGATGGCGAACAATACCGCCTCCGCCTTTTTCTGCAGATACGCCTTTTTTTCTTTCTTAGGCCATGCCCTGCTGTAGTAGTCGTATTGATTTAACATCCACAGTTTATGCGCGGTGAATATCCCGTCCAGGTATGACGTATCATCATTCTGGAATTGTTGGCATTGTTGGCTTTGTCCCGCGTTAGCATTGCATAAAAGCAGGGCATTGTTCAATGCGATCCTGATCCAATCGTTAGGGCCCTTTTGTTTTGTCAGGTATTTATCCGATACCCTCGCGCCGATTCCGGACAAATGCCAAAAGAACTGCACCCTTAAACCTTCCGCAATGCCCCTGTACTGTATATACTTTTCATGGTGTTTGCCGGCTTTTATCCTAAACAGGTAATAAAAGCTTCCCAGCAAATAGATGGCTGAGTATAATATCATGAGCCAACTTTTTGCCAAAGGGCCGGAGTACAATTCAAATATCAGCAATGCGCTAAATGCTAAAACGATAAGGAATATGATATCCCATCTTCGCTTTATCTGATAGTGGGATGATAAGGCATCGGCGGCGGAATAACGGTTTATGAGCAAATTCTCACTTTGGTCAAACGAAAATACTTCACTTTTTTGCTCACTATTTTCTGTATATGTATGTGTTACGAAGCGTCGGTATGAAAGGTCGATGCTATCAGCTGATTGAAGACGCATTTTACTGATATCGCCGTTATAACCATCAAGTCTGGCAAGTATTTCTTCATAGAGGTAACCTGCAATCGGGTAATCCGGGTATAAAGGCCCGACCACAGGCGTCCCTTCAGCCAGATAGGCAGAAGACTTCCTCATGGTTTTTATCCAGTACACAGGCCCGAATTCACGATTTGCAAGACAATTCTCGCCATATCCGTATTCGTCGTCATAAAACCCCAAGAGCCTTGCTCTAAGAGTATAATACGTACCACCGTTTTTAATGGCGATTTGATCCGGCTCTTCGGCGCCATTCCACGCCGCGATCAATATTTGCGTATTTAAGGCCATATATGTCCCTATATTGGCATACAGCTTCGAATGTCTCTCTTCAGTGCTCACGATACTATCGATATCAAGGCTTTTGCGTATGGGAACCTTATAGCATCCAGCAGCCTGACTCTTCAAGGAATTGTACTCGCTAACCGATTCCTCATCCATAAAAGTCCCCAGATATTCTTCTTCATCCATCGGCAATACCACTAAGTAAGCGACCCTTGAAACATTCGTTTGCTTGATCCCGATTACCGCTTTTGCCGCGGCACGGTCGGCGCCTTCTGCAAGAGGGGTCAATAATAAGATCGGCGAGGCCTCATACTTTTTGCATATATCAAGCAGTATCTTCTTTATATGCTCTGTCAAACCCTGCTCATCCTGTATGTCCCTGTGCCCGGTAATCCCTACAAGAATAGGGATATTCGCCGTCTCAGCTGTTATAAATAAGTTCATTTAATTCGCACATCCCTTTAATGATGATCCTCAGTTTTTCCATTGGAGCATCACGAAAAATAGCGCCCGATTGTTTGGATTTGATGTATAGCCTTTCAATCATCTTTTTGCCTTGCGCAGTCAGGGATAGTGTCACGACCCGCTCATCTTCCTTACTACGCGTTCGTTTGATGAGTCCTGATTTCTCCATGTTCTTGCAAAGGGCGGAAGCATTCCCCTGATTAAGGCCGAATTGTTTGCAAAGGCTGCCGATGCTGGCAATCTTCCCTTCTGAGATCCCAAACAGAACAAATGCCTGTGTTATGGATATACCGTCCATTTGCACGACAGGTTCTACGATTCTATGCATACTGGACTTTGAAAGACACATTGCAGACCACATCACCGACTTGAAATCACTGTACAGAATGCCGATCGATCCTCCTTCCGCAGCCGCATCTATTCGGCTGCTATAATATATTTATCTAAATATATTATTTATTGAACAATGTATTTATAATAAATATAATATGTATTTAAATACTATTTGTCAAGTCATATGCTGCATTGCACGACTTGTCATAAAGGCGTGTGTACAAGCCGTTCCTCGAGTACAACTCGGCATGGCTGCCGCATTCCGCCAACCTCCCCTGATGCATTACAAATATAATATCAGATGATACAATGGTAGCAATGCGATGGGCTATAATTATCACCGTACGGTCGGCCGAGACTTCCTCTACCGCTTTGACGATGGCAATTTCAGTCTCGGTATCGATATTGGCGGTGGCTTCATCCAATACAAGCACAGAAGGCTTGAAGGCAACTGCCCGGGCAAATGCGACAAGCTGGCGCTGTCCAGCCGAAAAACTGCCGCCCCTTTCGGATACGGTCTGATTCACTCCGTTTTCCAATTTATCGATAAACTTGTCTGCGCTTACGTTTTTAATGGCCTCATCAATATCTTCGTCGGTAATATCCTCGTTATTAAGCCGGATATTGTAACTGACATCGCCTGAGAACAGGAAGACATCCTGCATCACGATCGCTATCCGCCGCCGCAGATCGGCAAGGTTATATTCCTTTATATCGATCCCGTCGAGCAGGATCTGCCCTTTCCGGATATCATAAAAACGCGCCAGCAGCGCAATTATCGTGCTTTTACCCGAGCCTGTCGCGCCAACGAAGGCGCAGCGCCGGCCGGGTTCGATTTTCAGGCTTATATCCTTCAACACATAATCTTCACCCTCATATGCGAACCACACGTTTCTGAACTCAATCTCACCTCTTAGCCCGCCGGTCCTGATACCTTTGTCGAAATCCTCAAGATGCCTTTCCTCATCCATAAGATCAAAGACCCTGTCAGCAGATATGAGAGCCGATTGGACCGATGTGAACTGGTCGGCGATCTCGGCGATGGGGTCAAACAATTGCTTGATATACGTCGTAAAGGCAAACAGGACGCCGATCTGCAAAACGCCGGACTTCACATCCCCCGCGAAAAACCACAGCAGCAGCGCTGTCAGGACATTTGCGACCGCTATGAGCAGAGGGTTGGAAAAGCTGTTGAGCAGAACCTCGCGCAATCCCAGTTTATAGTACTCCCGGCCCAATTTCCTGAACTCGTCATATTTTTTATCCTCTTTCGCAAATATCTGAACTATCTTCATACCAATTATGTTTTCGGCCAGAAAGGAATTGATCTTTGATATCAAGGCCTTTACCCTCATGAAATTCTTGTGCGTGAAGATCCTGGACAGCACGATGATGGCCACAACGACGGGCAGCGAGCACATGCACCAGAGCGCAAGCCGCGCATCCATCGAAAACATAGCGCTGATGATCCCGGCCATAAGCAGCACATCCCGAGCTATCAGCAGCAGCGTTCCCGAAAAAAGATCTGACAATGCTTCAATATCGCTGTTCACTCGGGTCAATATCTTCCCGCTTGAATTCTTATCAAAAAACGACATGTTCAGCTTTTGTATATGCGAAAAAAGCGATGTGCGCAGTCTGTGCATTATTAACTGACCGAGCCTTGCAAGTGTTATTGCCTGAGTATAACCGCCGCCGGAGCCAAGGAGCACGGTCGATAAATAAAGCGCCCCGAAGAACAGCAGCTGCCGCTGATCGAACATGCCTTTCGCCAGGCCGTTATCTATGACTATCTTAAGAATATACGGCTTGGCGATCGCCGATATATTGACAATCACCGCAAGTGACAGTGAAGCGGCAGTCAGCCAGGGGTGGAAACGAAAGTATGATAAGAGGCGTAAGATAGTAAAACCTTTTTTGGACCCCTTTTTACGCTGTATAAATTCGTTCATCTCATTTATGCCCATGCTGCAATGCCAACTCCTCTGTCATATCTTCCTCTGAACGGACCATATCCGCCATCCGCGCATATATCCCGCCGCGCCGCATAAGCTCATCGTGGCTGCCTGTTTCGGCCGCGCCGCCATCGGGGCTGAGCGCCAGCACCCTGTCGGCAAGCGATGCGGCAGAAAAGCGGTGGGTTATGATCACGGCCGTACAACCCGTTATATAATCCTTAAGACTCATGATTATTTGTTTCTCAGTATTGGAATCGACAGCCGACATACAGTCGTCGAGTATCAGGATCATTGGCGACCTTACTAATGCGCGCGCAAGGGCGATTCGTTGTTTTTGCCCGCCCGAAAGGGTCATCCCGCGTTCGCCGACAACGGTATCATATCCGAGCGGAAATCGCATGATATCGTCATGGACATGAGCAGCTCCGGCGGCGGCATATATCTGTTCATCGGAGATGCCGGGATCAAAAAAACGGATATTCTCCCTTATGGTCTCCGAAAACAGGAAACTCTCCTGCGGCACGTATGCACAGCTTTCACGCAAAACCTTGAGCGGTATGGAGTTAATGTCCCTGCCGCCAATATACAACATACCGTCGCCGCAAGACCAGACCCTCATAAGCAATCCGGCGAGCGTTGATTTGCCGCAGCCTGTCGCCCCCATTACAGCCAGTGTCCCGCCGGATGGCACATGGAACGATATGTTTTTAAGCACATCAGTACCTGCTTTGTAGGCAAAAGACAGCACCTTTGCCTCAATTGAACCGGTTTCCAGCTTTGAGACCGTCATGTCGGCCTTTGCGTCATCAATCGCCGGCTTCTCAAGAAGGATCTTATCTATCCTGCGCAATGAGGCAATGCCGCGCTGCCAGCGTTCGACGATACGCCCGACGTTGCTGACCGGGGCCATGATGAGCATGAGATATGTATTAAAAATGACGTAATCACCGAGAGTTATACTGCCCTTTGCCACCATACCGCCGCCGACGACCATGAACACAGAAAATATGATACCGAAGGCGAGCTGCACCGAGGGGCCTATCAACGCCGAGGCCTTCGCCAGGTTTACCTCCGCTTCCACCTTTTTTTCACTCAACCCCTCAAATACCGATGCCTCTTTATCCTCCTGGGCAAAGGCCTTCACCACCCTGATACCGGTCACATTCTCCTGCACCTTCGATGAAATATCCGACAAAGCGTCCTGTACTTTTATATAGCGTTTCCTGACCATAAGCCGGACTTTTATTATTATAAAAACAATGAAAGGGATTGGTAACAATGCAAGAAGCATGACCGGCAAGCTCATTGAAGCGCTCATATTGCTGACGGCCATTATGGTCGTAGCCACGGCGTCTATTATCCCTACGATGCCGAACCCCATCATCATACGCACCGCCTGGACGTCGGATATCGCGCGTGTAATGATATATCCGGTGTTGCTCCTTATGTAAAAATCCGCCGACAACATCTGAAGGTGCCGGAAAAGATGCGTCCGCAATAAAAACTCGACACGCCTGCACAACCCGATGATCAGATACCGCCACAGCAAACGCGACAAAAAGGCTATCATTCCGGCGCCGGCGATAAGCATCGCGATATTCCGCACCTTGCGGATATCTATGACCTCAGTATTTAACTGGTCGATTGCCTGACCGAGGAATTTGGGTATTATCGTGATTGAAAAGGTCGAGATTATTATAATAAATACACCAAAAACATAACGTGCCAGATGCTTTTTTAAAAAAGTCAGGATAATCCTGCCTGCGCTCATTTCGATACCTGCTCCCTACTCAACACGAATGATAAGAATAGAATCAGGCTTATTGTCCTTTTTTTACCCATCGTTAACCCCCGGCTTCAATAAGTACTTTATTGCGCATCATGACAAGACCTTGAACAAACATGAATAAGCCAGTTCCGATAAGCAGCCATTCTATCCTGACGAAGTCGGCTATGGGGCCGTAAACAAGCATTGCCAGCGGCATCACAGAGCTTGATATCATGCCTAAAACACCAAATATCCTGCCTAAGAAATCCGGTTCGATCTTCTGTTGCAGCAGTACCGTAAACGGCGTATTAAAAATCGGCAGCACTAAACCTATCAGCATCATTAAAAACAGATATATCCAAAATACCGGGATAATTCCGAGCGCAAATGTACAGACCGCGATAACCAAGGTCGATAATGCCATTGTATGGACCTTGTTTTTGAAACCGCCCCAGGAGACCATCATGATACCTCCCGACATCATACCTACGGAAAAGGCGATTTCAGTAGCCGTCAGGCGCCAGACGTCGCTGCCGAAGCTTCGCGCGACCTGAAGCGGGGTCAGGAATGACAAAGGCGAGACCAATACAAAGAAGATGGCGCAAAAAACAAACAGCGTCTTAACGAATCCATGAGCGCGGATATACGCGAGGCCTTCCTTCATATCCCTGAAATAGCCTGTTTTTTGTCGCTCAAGGGCTTTCGCATGAACAGGCGCACGTAAAAACAAAAGCAGTATCGAAACGGCTATTGCCGCCGTAATGACATCTATGAGGAATATTGCCTCAATTGCGGCCAATGTCAGCAGTGCGCCGCTGAGCATGGGCGACGTCAGCATGACCAGCGACTGGATGCTGTTGATCGTCGCATTTACCTTGGTAAGTTTATCTTCAGGGACAATGCCGGGGAGAAAGGCTCCCACGGCAGGCGCTTGAATTCCCGCCCCTATTGCGCGTATGGCAGACGCTGCAAGGAGCAGCCATACTGATCCCATACCCATAAAGAATAGAACGGCTAAAATCAGCGCCGCTATCGCCATTAATGAATCCGACAGCATAATCAGTATCTTCCGGTTGTACCGGTCGGCCCAGACGCCTGCAAATGGCGACAGGAAGAAAGTGGGCAGGAAACCGCAGATAATGGACAATGTCATCATGACACCGGATTGTGTTTCTAAAGTAATATACCAGGTGATGGCATATTGAACCAACATCGAACCAAAAAGCGAAACAGCCTGACTCGATAAGAAAAGAGCCGTATTCTTTTTCCAAGCATTTTCGATATCCAAGATATAAATATTATATAAAACGGCAATTCAGTTGGCAAGCGTCGCGCCGGTGCA
>CAYWGM010000035.1:0-3568 GCA_964457875.1 uncultured Eubacteriales bacterium
ATCATCAGGTCGCTCTGACCGCCGCTGCCGATTGCTTTATCCAGAAAATTCAGCGATTTCAGAGCCATATCGCCCGAAATGCCTTCGCCCGAAAGATAAAATGTTTTGCCTTTCGAATCCGATATGCTGAGGCCTGCCGGTTTTTCGACAATAAATGTGACGCCGTCGTGCCTGACGATGTGTGTGGTTTGAAGGACTGTCGCGCCGTCTCCCCCTCCCCCGTCGATATCGACATGATGCAGGGCGCCAAGCTCCATATAGCCTATGTAGAGCCAGTTGGATTTATTTGTATACAAAACGGCGCCGCTGCTGTCTTCCATGCTCCAGGAAGATAAGTCCTTCGATATCATCAGATTAATGTGCTTATCTGTGTAGTTAGGATCCACTATCTCGATCTTGTGGCCTCCGTCGGGCAGCGTTTCATAGTTGTTGGCTATCACGCAGTGGCCGACGTTGCCGAACAGCAGCGTACCCCATCCGAAACATATGAGTAACGGCGGATCGCCGAATTTTATGTCCTCCGCTTTTCTGATTATGTCACGCAGTACGACGCCCAGATTCTTATTGTCCTTAATCAAAAGATTATTGATCCATCCGGGCTTATACGCGCATATCTTTTTTGCCATTACGGCAGGCAGCATCTGGGTAAGCTGATAATAATTGACCAATTCCCTCACTTTTATATTATCTTTTGGCTTATCAACCTTATAGAAATTGTCGGCGTCAGGGTCGAAGCTGCTTAAATCGAATTCCCCGATCTTCGATAAGGCCATCGAAGCGCTGATTCCGAAGCAGGATCCCTTCCAATCCGATTTTATGGTTTTCAGCAATAGTTTCTTGACGGACCTGTTTTGCCCTTCCGCCAATTTGTTATATAAGTCGCCGTTTATTATATACTTGCTTTTTTCGTTTTCGTTGAAGAAATGTGCCATTGTATGGATGAAGCTGTTGTTGTCGCTTTTAAGTATCAGCCTGTAGGCGTCGATTAGGCTATCCCCGCTAAGGTCGCCGACGCTCCCGACATTCGCCATCGAATTGCCGTAATAGTCGTCGAATATCTCATAGTACAAATCGCCGTTTTTAATAAAAACCTGCGAGTCTTTTATCTGTTTTATGTATCTATTATCTTCGGAATAGATGCCTGACGACGGCTTGTTCTTGCTCCAATATCCATTGATCGTGCTCTGGACTTTCTTGAGGTCGGCCCCGACCGCTTGAAGATATTCAACGGAATTCAGAAATTTCTTGCTGCTTGTATCATAGTGGTATACCACATTATTGCACATATACTCCGAATAAGGGTACCCGGACCTGCTGCTGTACAGAATGGATATGCAATCACCCAGAATATTATAATCGTAATCACTCTCGTAAATTATCTTCTCGCTGATACATTGCTGCGCTGATCCTTCAGTACCCAAGCTCCTGAGCTCATCATTCAGCGGTTTGGTGCTGTCGTCCTCCGGAAGTACGACAGGTACATTGAAAATGACATTGAAGATATCCTGTTGCTCCCCCATGGTCTCTACAAAGTAACCATTGTACGAAAATCCGTCGACAACCCTGTAATCAGGCTCGCCTGTTGATTTGCCGGCCGGCTCTTCCGCAAGGGCAATATTGGAAAACACTATGTTCAGAATCAATAGCGCGAGAAATAAGTATGTAAATGCGTTTGGCTTTCTGTTAATCAACAGTCTATTCACGTATAGAACCCCCTGCTGGCAAACGTTACACATCAGCATTGCACGGTATTAACGGCATGCCGTTTTCCATTATATCAGATTTAATAAGCGCAGCCATTACGCTTTATTTGAAATCAGGCTTGGATTTAGGACTTAGGGGCAGGTAGTTGTTCTCTTTATATCTATATAGTTTCTATGAAAATCGATGGTCAAAACGTTTATCCTGACGATGAACGTTTTGACTATATGTGCACTGTAGCAGTGAACAAATTGTTGATTACCTGAATTCGATCATAAAAATACACAATGCCTGCCCATACGGCAACATACGTCCGAAAAGGGTGTCAATGCCGTACTCCAACTGCAGTACTTATTCACGATGATTGCAATGCCCCGCCATATTATGGTAAAATACTCGAAACACAAGGGTTTGGCAATAATAAGGCAATAATAAGAAAGAGTCCGGGTGGAATTATGGAAATTATTAATAAGATGGAGAAGATGGCCGCATCAACAAAAAACGTATACGATACGCTGACCGAAAGAGGGTTCATCGCGCAAGTCACAGATGAAGCCGCTCTGAGAGATTTACTCGGCAAGAAGCCGGTCACTTTTTATATAGGCTTCGACCCGACGGCGGACAGCCTGCATGTAGGGCATTTCCTGCAGATGGTGGCAATGGCGCACATGCAGAGGGCAGGCCACAAGCCGATAGCCATCATAGGCGGAGGTACGGCGATGGTCGGAGACCCGTCCGGGAAGACCGACATGCGCAGGATGCTCACGCTGCAGGAGATCCAGCACAATGCAAACAGATTCAGGGCGCAACTCTCCAAATTCATCGACTTCGGCGAAGATAAAGCCGTTATGATAAATAACGCCGACTGGCTGCTCGAGCTCAATTACGTCGATTTCCTGCGCGATATCGGCGTCCATTTCTCGGTCAACAGGATGCTCGCCGCCGAGTGCTTCAAAAGCCGGCTCGAAAAAGGCCTTTCATTCATCGAATTCAACTATATGCTCATGCAGAGCTACGACTTCCTCGTGCTTTTCCGGAAGCACGGATGCACGCTGCAGATGGGCGGCGACGACCAGTGGTCGAACATCCTCAACGGGATCGACCTTGTGAGGCGCATCGAAGCCAAAGAGGTCCATGGCATGACATTCAACCTGCTCACCACGAGCGACGGCAGGAAGATGGGTAAGACCGAGTCCGGGGCTGTGTGGCTGGATCCGGCTAAAACCTCGCCTTACGATTTCTACCAGTATTGGCGTAACGTACACGACGAAGACGTGGTAAAATGCCTAAAACTCTTGACTTTCCTGTCCATGGATGAGATAAGGCGCTTTGAAAATGCCGGCGGCACGCAGGTCAGTGACCGCCAGATAAACGAGGCCAAGAAAACGCTCGCATATGAGGTGACGGCGCTCGTACACGGCGCAGACGAGGCTGCTAAGGCGCAAAATGCTGCTGAAGCGGCTTTCGGATCGGGCAGCGGCGCATCCGACATGTCGGGGATCCCGACGGTCGGCATTGATAAAGACAGGCTGGCAACAGGCATGACGGCTGTCGATGCAGCCGTGGCGTCCGGCATATGCCCGACCAACAGCGAGGCTCGCAGGCTCATTGCCCAGGGCGGGCTATCTATCAACGATCTGAGGATAGACGATCCTTTTACTCCTATCACTGAGGAACACTTCGGGGCGGACGGCCTTGTGATCCGAAAAGGCCGGAAGACCTACCGGCGTATTATCCTGAACTGAATGCGGTATCAGGATTGAATAAAACGGCAAAGGCCAAAACAATAAATTATTACAAAAAAGGATAATATATTTCAATACCATGATATGGTCAAGTAGTATGATTGATTCAGATAATGGTTTCA
>CAYWGM010000035.1:3668-5253 GCA_964457875.1 uncultured Eubacteriales bacterium
GGGCATGGTTTACATCATGGCGGTCATTGGTTTATAATAGCTTATTATGACCAGTGATAACCTTAAAGACAAGGATTTGACGGAATTCGACCTTGACAGGGCGGTCAAATCCGTGGATTCCTATAGTGTTTCAACAGGCGTCCGTACGATAATAATCGATATCCATGGCTCAAGATTGCATGAATCCTGCAGCAATACAGGCATTTGCGACTTTTGCACGCACATTGAAAATATGGGACGGATCCGTAACCTGTGCTCAAATGCGCACCTTTACGGAAGTTACCAGGCGGAAAGGTTCGGAGGCAAATACATATACTTTTGCCCGTTGGGTTTTACCTTCTGGGCCTCGCCAATAACGCCATACGGCATGGATGGCACAGACGGCACAGGTGGCATGGGTAGCACGGGCGGCACGGGCGGCACGATGAAGGGCGCAATAGTATGCGGCCCTGTACAGATGATCGAACCTGAACAATTCCTCTTTGAGGAAATACTGAGGAAATATGAACTTGGCCAGAAGGAAATAAATGCCATAATGGAATTTATACACAATATCCCGATCATAAAACCCGATGTCGTCAATAACTTATCGGAATTGCTCCATATCGTGGCTGTCTACATTTCCGGGATACGACAGGAAAACCATACCGACAACGTTCCGCATTCCGAAATCGTCAGATATATCAATTATTACAAGACAATGGGCGGCGACATGGGCGGCCAGGAATACCCCATCGAAAAGGAAAAGGAATTGCTGAGGCTGATTTCCCTCGGCGATAAGGCGGGCTCACAAAAAGTACTCAATGAGATATTCGGCTACATTTTTTTCTCGACCGGAGGCAATTTCGAGATCATCAAGGCAAGGGTGCTTGAACTGGTCGTTTTGCTCTCAAGAGCAGCACTCGAAGGCGGCGCTGATGTAGAACAGATATTCGGCTTGAATTACAGCTATTTGAGCGAAATCAACAAATTCGACACCGTCGATGAACTCACCTACTGGCTTTCGGAGATTATGGCGCGATTCACCGACTTGGTATTCAACCTCACAGGGGTCAAACATGTAGATGTCATCTTCAAGGCGATAGAATATGTGAAAAATAATTACATGAAGAAGGTGACGCTGGAGGAAGTAGCGTCAAAGGTGTACCTTACGCCGTCCTACTTCAGCAAGATATTCAAGGAAGAGATGAAATACAACTTCAACACCTACCTTAATCATATCAGGATCGAAGTTGCGAAAAAGCTGCTGCTTGACGAATCGGTGCCGCTGGTGGACGTATCCAGCATCGTCGGGTACGAAGACCAGAGCTATTTCTCAAAGGTATTTAAAAAAATGTCCGGCATAAGCCCGGGCAAGTTCAGGGAATCGCGCGGACAGGCCAAACCAGCTTAGGCGCGTAAGCCAAATTGGCATAAGTGTGTTATGAGATAAAATATATTATATATCCGGAATGGGAGGAGTTATTGTGAGTATTTTAAATGAGATTTCAGAAAACCTGCAGCAAGGAAAAGCAAAGGTCGTGAAAGAACTTGTGCAGAAGGCCATTGATGATGGATTAAGCGCGAAAGAGATCCTCGAAGAAGG
>CAYWGM010000035.1:5353-16177 GCA_964457875.1 uncultured Eubacteriales bacterium
GGCGGGGCTCCGGTAAACGACAGCTTCTGCAAAAGCATCGGCGCCGACCTCTACGCTCCGGACGCTGCATCTGCGGCAGACGCGGCTGTTGAAGCCTGCAGCAAAATGGCCCATTAAGGACGGCCCCTGACTCGAAAAATGTACTTAAATGAAAGAGGCTGCCTCATATCATATTTCTGATTTTGAAGCAGCCCCTTATTTTTGTATAGATTATTTCCGCTTCGCTATACTTCCATAATTATCGGCAATATCATCGGATTGCGTTTGGTTTTGGCATATAGGAAATCACCGAGCTTTTCCCTGATACAGTTCTTCTTCACGTTCCAATCGTTCTTGCCTTCGTCTTCACATTTTTGCACTACCTGTCTTACCACTTCCTTGATTTCTCCGAACAGGTCTTCGGATTCCCTGACATACACAAATCCTCTTGATATGATTTCAGGGCCTGAAATTACTTCTCCCGACCCTTTCCCCGCCGTAATGACGATCACGATCAGGCCGTCCTGCGACAGGTGCTTCCTGTCACGCAGCACGACGTTGCCCACATCCCCTACTCCGAGCCCGTCCACCAGGACAACGCCCGAAGCCACATTGCCGTTGATCCTTGCAGTGTCTTCTGTCAGATCGAGGATCTTGCCGGTATCCATCACGAAAATATCCTCCGGGGCCATTCCCAGACTGATGGCAAGGTTGGCATGATGCTTGAGGTGCCTGTATTCTCCATGGACCGGCATGAAGAACCGCGGTTTGACCAGCGTATGCATGAGCTTGAGTTCTTCCTGGCACGCGTGACCTGAGACATGGACTTCCGCGAGCGTTTCGTATATCACTTCGGCGCCCCTTTTAAAGAGATCGTCTATAAGTTTGGTAATGAATTTTTCATTGCCCGGAATGGAAGACGCCGAAATTATAACAAGGTCGCCTGGTACGATCTCCACTTTCTTATGCTCATTGGTGGCCATCTTCGACAGAGCCGACATAGGCTCGCCCTGGCTTCCGGTGGTGATTATCACCAGCTCTTCCGGCCTGTATGAATCGATATGGTTTATATCCACAAGGATACCTTCAGGTATGATAAGGTATCCGAGTTTGACCGCGATCTTTACGACATTCTCAACGCTTCTGCCCACGACGCTTACTTTTCTGCTGAATTTAGCGGCGGCGTTGATCACCTGCTGTATCCTGTGAACATTCGAGGCAAATGTCGTCACGAGTATGCGTTTTTTGCCCGCCCTCATAAATAACTCTTCGAATGCGTCGCCCACTGTCTTCTCGGACATCGTATACCCTTCGCGCTCGACATTGGTGCTGTCGCAAAGCATCAGCAGCACACCCTGCCTCCCTATTTCGGCGATACGCGGCAGATCGATGGTCTCGCCCTCGATAGGCGTGTAATCCACTTTGAAATCGGAAGAAAAAAACACCGTCCCGACCGGTGTGGATATGGCAAGCGCTACACAATCGGCTATACTGTGTGTCGTACGTATGAATTCTATACTGAAATTGTCTCCGAGCGCAATTGTCTGACCTTGCTTGATCTCACGCAGCGCCACTTTGTCGAGGAGCTTGTGCTCGGCAAGCTTGTATTCGAGCAGTCCCAAAGTCAACCTGGTTCCGAAGACCGGCACATTCAGTTCCTTGAGGACATAAGGCATGGCGCCGATATGATCTTCATGCCCGTGTGTGAGTATTATCCCCCTCACCCTGTCCCTGTTCTTCACAAGATAAGTTATATCAGGTATCACAAGATCGACGCCCAACATCTCATCCTGTGGGAATGCCAGACCGCAGTCCACGACTATGATATCTTCGCAGAACTCGAAAACGGTCATGTTCTTCCCTATCTCATTCACGCCGCCGAGCGGAATGACTTTCAATCTGTATCTGTTTTCCCGCAAATAAAAAACCTCCTGCCCCCAATAGAACGGTCATATGTAATAAAGCTGATCATACATCAGCATCAATATCAACCTTAGTATTATAACATTCTTTACAAGCGGTGAGGTCAACAATTTCCGAATATACTTCCTCGAGCCTTCTTGACTGTATCTCCCAGAGATAAGCGGAATTGACTTTCTCCAGCGCGGCTGATTTCATCGAATCGGCCAGAGCTTGATTATGCAGCAATTCAGCCACGCAATCGGCAAGGGAATCGGGGTTGTCCACATATGCCTTCATACCGTCGACGCCGTGTCTGACCAATTCCCTCAATCCTCCCGTATCTGATATCACTACGGGTATCCCGGCGGCCATTGCCTCAAGCGCCACTATGCCGAAAGGCTCGTACAGGCTGGGGATAACTGCGATATCGATGCATTTGTAAAGCGCCCGCAGCGTCTCGTCACTGATGTATCCTGTAAAATAGACCTTATCGGCGCATCCGAGATCTTCCGCCCTCTTTTTCAGGAATTCCATCCGGGGCCCCCTGCCGGCGATGACGAATTTGACGTCGTGGTACCTCGCGAGTATTTTTGGCGCGGCTTCGATGATTATATGGGCGCCTTTCTCATGGACCAACCTGCCTATGAAGAATACAAGCTTCTCATTATCCGTTGCGTAATTACGTCTGAAGGCAGAATCGGATCTGCATGTCGCGGGATCCGATCTGCCTTGCGCCGGAATATCTATGCCGTTCGGGATAACTCTTATCTTGTCCCATGGGAGTTGGAACTGGCGGATCACTTCCTGCGCCATGAAGTTGCTGTTGACTATCACCCTCCATGATTCGTAGGTAAGCCACCACTCGATGCTGTCGATGTAACGCTGCAGGTCGTTATGTATGCCCCAGTTACGACCGGCTTCGGTTGCGTGGATCGTAGAAACAAGAGACATGGAATATGCGTGCTTCAGAGTCCTCGCCGCGAAGGCGACCACCCAGTCGTGCGCGTGGATGATGTCGAAACGCCCGTTTTTGTCGATATAACCGGCGCAATACTCCACGAATGCGAAGTTCATCTGCATGACCCATCCTGAAAAATCGAGCGGTTTGAGATCATATGTCCTGACTCTGTGGACAGTGACGTTACCGTTTTTTTCGCAGGACGCCGTCGCGCTGTCGGAGGTCGTACCGTTGTCGGATACCGTCACGACATGGACTTCATGCCCGCTGCCGCCGAGCTTTTCAGATAATCCGTGAACGACCCTCGATATTC
This sequence comes from uncultured Eubacteriales bacterium, assembly GCA_964457875.1. Taxonomy (GTDB): domain Bacteria; phylum Bacillota; class Clostridia; order Acetivibrionales; family CAYWGM01; genus CAYWGM01. Next base: position 8,506 of record CAYWGM010000035.1, read on the forward strand.
CGCCGATGATCCGTGGTGGGTATTCCCAAGTGAGCATCAAGACTTTCATAGTTTTTAGTATTCATTTTTGGGGACATATTTTATGTAAGCAAAATAAAATATAAAAATAAATATTGTCCGAGGTAATTAAACATAATAATTGATGATGATATTGAGCCCAAGGAGGTTCGGATGCCGATGGCGCGGATACCATTTCCCTATGGGAGCGATTATATATTCATAATGATCAAAGATCCCAGAAACCTATATTCCTACTGGGAGGTAAGCGCCGCAAAGCTCAACGATTTCAGGAAGTCGTTCGGCCCGGATGCATTCAATAATTCCTGCCCCGCTCTTAAAGTATGGAATATAACAAAGAATACCGCCCATTATATAAAAATGGACGATAAAACCGGGCAGCTGCATATCGAATTGAATGAGGCAGGCTGCTTGCACGCCGTGGAAGTAGGCAGGCTGTTCGGCGAAGACTTCTTCATCTCATTCGCAAGGTCGAATACTGTAAAGACGCCTTATGACGGACCTTCGCAAGATCATACTGCATATTTCACGGACTACAGGAAGGCAACAGGATCAGCAGACGATAGATTACATGATAAAACATCACACCTGATTGACGGACTTGATCGCATATATGCAGGAAACGCAACCCCTGGCTCTTCGTTCCTGTTCAACCCTCGCAAATCGGACTTGCATGGGCGGTATTCCCGGGGCAATGACTGAGCAAATGACTGAGCAAGGAGGCAAAGGACGCATGCCGAAAGCAATTGGCAACCTCGGGATCCTGCTGCACGCGCATCTGCCTTTCGTCCGTCATCCCGAGCATGAGGATTTCTTTGAAGAAAGATGGTTGTTCGAGGCGATATCAGAGACATACATACCTCTGCTGGACGTCTTTGTAAGGCTTGTTTCCGAAGGTGTGCGTTTCAAGATCACTTTGTCTTTGAGCCCTACGCTGCTGCATATGCTCGCCGATGAACTCCTCCGGGAAAGGTATTTGAAATATCTGGAGAATCATATAGAGCTTGCGGAAAAAGAGGTCGGACGCACATATCATATGCCCGATTTCCACGCCCTCGCGCTCTATTATCATGGCAAATACAGCAGAGACCTGCAGACATTCCGGACAAGATATGAGTGCGATCTGATAAATGCATTCCGCATACTGGCCGAGTGCAATCAGCATTATGAAATCATTACCACAGCTGCTACACACGCCTTCCTCCCTTTCATCAATAATGAGAGGGTCCTGGACGTACAGATCGCGACCGGCCTTGACACATGCGAGAGATTCACGGGAATCAGGCCGCGAGGCATATGGCTGCCAGAATGCGGCTATTCGGAAGAGCTCGGACCTATACTGAAGCAAAACGGCATAGACTATTTTATCCTCGAATCACACGGCATACTATACGCTGATCCGACGCCTGTATTCGGGACATACGCGCCTGTGGCCACCCCTCACGGAATGGCCGCGTTCGGGCGCGACGCAGACCTATCGGAACAGGTCTGGAGTATGTCGCACGGATATCCCGGCGATCCTGATTATAGGGATTTCTACAGGGATATCGGCTACGACCTCGATTATGATTATATTAAAAACTATACCACGCCCGGCGGCGCCCGGACTTCCACCGGGATCAAATATTACCGCATAACCGGAAAAACCGATGATAAAAGGCCTTACGACATAGCAAAGGCTCGCGCAAAAGCGCAGGAGCACGCGGTGGATTTCATCAGCAAAGCCGGAATGAAGGCTGATGGGTTTTACGCAAAAACCGGGAAGGAGGCCATGATGGTCTGCCCGTTCGATGCCGAGCTATTCGGGCACTGGTGGCATGAAGGCCCCGAATGGCTTTATCATGTCTTAAGGCATACGGATAGAGGCGGCGGAATCGGCTGCAAAAGCGCCGTCGATGGTAGTAATGGACATAACCTGCTCCGGCTGACCGGACTAAGCGATTACATCGACAGCAATCCCGTCATGCAGGTTGCATCGCCCTGCGCATCATCATGGGGTTGCAACGGCTATAACGAAGTATGGCTCAATAAAACAAACGATTGGATTTACAGGCGCCTGCATATGGCGGCCGAGCGAATGGTTGCGCTTGCTCAAGACTACCCGGAAGCCTCCGGCATACTGCGGCGGGCACTGAACCAGGCCGCGAGGGAACTCCTCCTCGCACAGGGCAGCGACTGGGCATTCATTATGAAAACAGGCGCATTTGAAAAATACGCTCAGGAACGCACTATATCCCACATTGGAAGATTCACCCGGATTTATGATGATATAAAGAAGGATAGTATCGATCCCGGATGGCTCGGTCATATCGAAGCCGCCGACAACATCTTCCCCGATTTGGATTACCTGAACTTCACCAAATCAGATTTAAAAAACTTGCAAATAAGTAGCAGTTTTTAATTTCCATATTAAAAACTTTTGACAAGAGCAAGGAAATAGTGCATAATACCCTTGAGGTGAAACTATTTGGTAAATAGAGACATTTATATGAAGACTCTGATGGAATTTAAGGATAAACGTATCATAAAGATTGTTACGGGTATTCGCCGTTGTGGCAAATCCACGCTGCTGCAATTATTTGCAGAGAAATTATCCCAAGAGGGTATTCCCGACAGGAATATCATCCGAATGAACTTTGAATCAATCCAGAACGTATCAATCAATGACTATATTTCACTTTATAATGCGGTCAAGGAAAAAATCAAACCGGAGGGCAAAACCTATATAATTTTGGATGAAGTGCAGATGGTACCAGGTTGGGAAAAAGCAGTAAACTCTTTTACCGTAGATTTTAATGTGGATGTCTATATAACCGGATCCAACGCCTACCTATTATCTTCAGAATTATCCACATTATTGTCCGGCCGGTATGTTGAAATTAAAATGCTCCCGCTATCCTTTCAGGAGTTTTTAGACTTCAATAAATTTAATCCGTCTGTTCCCATGGATGAAAGATTTCAGAAATATCTGCAATTTGGCGGGATGCCCGGCATATCGGAATATAATTTCAATCAGCAAAGGATTAATGATATGCTTGATGGTGTTTATTCTACTGTTATTCTGAAGGATGTCATTGCACGTAACAATATAGGAGACCAGGCCGTACTGCAAAAGCTGGTCCGTTTCCTTGCGGATAATATCGGCAGCATCACTTCACCGAATAGTATCGGCAATTTCCTTACGCACGAGGGTAATATTGATAAGGTGAAAAATCTTAAAAAGCCTGCCAGCAAAACGGTTGAGAACTATATACTCAATCTCCAGAATGCCTATATTTTTTATGGGATAAAAAGATATGACGTGAAAGGCAAGCAGCACCTGAAGACGTTAGGTAAATATTATATTGTTGACATGGGCTTTCGAAATATGCTTTTAGGTTACCGCGATGTTGACCGTGGACACATCCTGGAGAATATTGTGTTTTTCGAATTACTGAGGAGAGGTTATAGGGTATCCATCGGAAAGGTGGGCAACAAAGAAATTGATTTTATTGCAGAGAAGCCGGATAACAAGGTATATTTTCAAGTGACCGAAACCATGCTCGGGGACGCCGCAAGAGAAAGAGAACTGGCTCCGCTCAAGGAAATCAACGATAACTACGAGAAAGTTATCCTCTCGATGGATAAGAGCTTTATCAAGTCAGAGGATGGTGTTAAACTGAAAAATATTGTAGATTTCCTGCTTGAGAAGGACGCTTATTAACTCGTTATTTCTTCTTTGCATGATCTTCCTTCAGTAATGTCCCCTGCAACTGACGATATAGATATTGTCTTCATCGATCGAATATATCAACCTATGCTCGTCGGTGATCCTTCTGCTCCAGAAACCTGAAAGCTCATGCTTCAACGCCTCAGGTTTTCCAATACCAGTATTGCCGTTTCTTTCTATATCACGTATCAATTCATTCACTCTCTTCAGCACAAGCTTATTTTCGGTCTGCCAATAAAGGTACTCCTGCCAGGCTGTTTTTGAGAAGACCTTATTCATCGATAAGATCCGCTTTCATTATCTTACCTTCTTTTAGCTCTTCGATGGATCTGACAAGTTTCTTATAATATCCGGGATCGCTCCTGACATATAAATTTTCGTTTAAATTGTTATACTCCGCTTCCGACAGAATCACAACATTACCGCCGTTTTTCCGGGTGACGATTATTGTTTCAAAATCTTCATTTACCGTATCGCAATATTTTTTTAAATCATTTCTCAGCGTCGAGTAATTCACTGCTAACATTATAAACCCCTCCCGTACAATATATTGTACAATAATATCATAGAATATACAATCGAAGATGTTTTATGACCCTGCCTGCTTTACGACCCTGCTCATCTGATACATACACTCGGCAAAGGCGCTGATCCTTATCTCCCTTTCGGTTGCGACGCTTGTATGGAGAGACGAGCATTATTCAAATATTCCAGCATATTACATCTCTTTTTCTGTCCGCATTTTATACCTCACAATAACCTAATAATCAGCATTTATTATGCTTTATTGCCAAATGTATCCATACTATCTTATCAAGAATAATCCAGTATCTCAAGGATAATGCATATTTCCACCGCGAATATGTGTAGCAGTGTGCATATTTACCCCGCGAATATCATTATAGGTCATAACGCCATTACGAGCGTACCGAATTTGATCATAGATATCAATAAAAGGATTCAGGATATCAGACCACCGGATTTGAGGCCACCGGACTTGAGCTTCGTAAATAACATTAATACAGGTCTACAGGATTTTACTCAAAAAATATCTGATTGGGAGGTTTTTGTAAATGAGAAAGAAGACAAATAAGTTCCTGGTGTTTATGTTTTCTCTATTACCGGGCGCGGGTCACATGTTCATGGGTTTCATGAAAACGGGAGTATCTTTGATGTCGGCATTCCTCTTCGTAATATTTCTCACAGCCTGGCTCATTGTTCGCGATGGGCATGTCCGGCGCGGAATTAATAATAAAGCATTTGCCGGAGTACGTAAAGATTTATTAAGAGAATTTATTCCTATGAAAATCGATAGTCAAAACGTTCATCGCCAGGATGAACGTTTTTGCAATATGTGCATTGTAGCAGTAAACAAATTCTTGATTACCAAATTCGATATTAAAAAACACACATTGTCTGGCTATGCGGCAACGATGAAGCACTGTTGGTCAAGGGTCAAGGGTCAAGTCGGTCAAGTGGTCAAGTCGGTCAAGTCCTAATTTGTGTGCAAAATCTTGACTAAGGAACTGAATTCAGCCTTAATTCGCTTTCTAACACCATTTTTACCCCCCTATCGGTTAACATAATTCAGAAAAAACCTATTTATTAGTCCCATACTAAAAATTTTGTACAGTACAATGGTGAAATCTTATCCTGAGCAAAAAACACCAATTGAAAACGGCAGTTGACACCTACGTGGTAAGTACTTACAATAGAAATACTCGCCAGCCGCTGTATGCCGTGTATTGTATTGAAAGGTAACTTATGCCTGTGAAGTAACTATTTTGATGAATCTGTCGATGTTCTCTGCCGGGACGTCCCTGGTTATCCCCTGTGAAGGCCATACTATGTATCCCCCGCCCTTTCCGAGCAGTTGCAACTTTTCCCTCGTCTCCCTCTCCACATCATCAGGCATGCCTCGGGCCATTATATCCTGCCCGCTCACCCCTCCGTCGAAGGTGATGTGCCTGCCGTATTCCTTTTTCAACGCGTAGACGTCGATTACCTCGGGCTGAACGGGGTTCAATATGACAACGCCCAACTCTACGATATCGGGCATTATTTCGGTCAGATCGCCGCAAAAAGCGCCGGTTAAAAACGGCTGTTGACACCCGCGAGGAAAATACTTATAATAGGAAATACTCGCCACATTTGGCGGCTCTCTTTTATTTACCCGGATAAATAAAGATGAATAAAAATGTAGGTCTAAAGCAGACCTACTTTTTTATTTGCACAGATTCTACCCGCTCGGTTTTTATGAATCTTGTCGAGACGAAGTTGCCGAATGCTATTACGGCGCCGATTATGAATATGTATTTGTATCCGTACGCGCCGAGGGATGTCCATAGTATTCCGCCAAGAAAAGGCAGGAACATGGAGAAGATATGGTCGATGCTGATGCCCGACGAAAGGACCGGAAGTACGTCGTCTTTGTGTACTGCGATCTTCCATATGTATGTGGAGCGCGCCATGCCGGTCGCCATGAAGATCGGGTCGAGCACATAGCAGACGCAGATGGTCGCCACCACCCACGCGGCGGGCATGATGTCTTTTGCAAACGCATAGCCGAGACAGATTATGAGCAAGCCTAATGCGTCCAGACCAAGCACGAACTTCTCGCCTTTCTTGTCGATGAGCGACCCGAAAATAGGCTTGATGAAGATTGAAAGTGTCGACGATATGAAGAAGAGCAGTGTCATCACCGTGACCTTCTGTTTGAACACGTCAACCAGCACCCATGGGGCGAACGTCAGAAAGATCTGCTTCCTTGCGCCGTTCAGCGCACTGAGTATGTAAAATACCTTATATTCTTTCCTGAATATGAATCTGTTTTTAACCTTGACGGTACGGGCGGGCGACATCATCAGCAACATGACGGCGGATAGCAGGAAGGCCGCGGCGCCGATGCTGAACGAGACCGTGTAGCTGATCTTGAAGAACCTGAACAACACAAAAAGCACTGCGCTACCGAAGACAAGGGCCGCCGTATTTGCCGCGCTTATACTTCCCAGCTTTCGCCCAAGGTTCTCCTTTTGGGCGAATCCCATCGATATACTGCTCGATAGCGGCATGAAAAGATGCTGTCCGGCGCTGTATATAAATACGAACATAAGGATCAGGATAAAAGAAGGCGGAATGATCCCCAGAAAAAACATGCCGGTCGCCGCCAATATGCTTGAGACAAAGGCCATGCGGACATCTCCGATGGCATAAAGCAGACCGGCTATCAGGAAGACTAAGAATCCCGGCAATTCCCTCGGAATCTCAAGAGTGGTCCTCTGCAGTATGACAAAATTGAATTTCTCTTTTAGAAAATTGCTCAGTGTTGAACCATCAACACTTTGTGCAATCCCGATGAAGATGTTAGCGAGCAGGAAAAGCAGGAAGTCCTTTTCCATCCCTTTGAATTTTGTAAGAAGCTTAGTCGGCATATATAATCACTGCGAGGAACTCCAACGGTTCTTCTCCGATGCATGCGATGGAATGCGAGGCGCCGCCTCCGGTCAGGATGGCGTCACCTGGCTCTGCTTCGTACCGCTTACCCGAATCCTCGACTATGCCTCTGCCCTTGAGAATATAAAAGACCTCTTCTTCCCCGATATGCTCATGCAGACCGATCGAGCAACCGGGCCCGATAGAGAGCCTTGCGAACAATCTGGCTTTACCTTTGAACTCTTCTTTTTTAATGATATGTAATATCTCGACCTGGCCGCTGCCGCCTCTCATTTTATGCTTGATTTCCAATTCCATTTCGGACGCTCTTTTATGCATTGCGTATACCCCCGAGTAAAAATAACAATAATTTGAGATACAAATATAAAGACCCCTGCAATAATTTCTTGAATTATTGCAGGAGTCTGGCTGCGGGACTAGGATTTGAACCCAGACAGAGTGATCCAGAGTCACTTGTGCTACCATTACACAATCCCGCACCGTCTATTGTCC
>CAYWGM010000036.1:0-3206 GCA_964457875.1 uncultured Eubacteriales bacterium
TACTGCGTAGAGTGGCATTTTCAAGCTATAACGATAATCTGATTTTAAAAGGCGGTCTGTTTATTTACTGCCTATGTGGTTTTGAAAGCAGGCCGACGGTTGATATTGATTTCTTACTGCGTTATCAAAACAATGCATTAGGTGAAGTTGAGCAAATGATTAAAAATATTATTAATGTCGATACTGGAAATGATTTTATAACTTTTGAAATAATAAAGGTGGAACCTATAGCTGAACACAGAGAATATAGCGGTGTGCGTGTCCATGTCATTGGTAAGATCAAAAATACACGCTCTCCTTTTGATATTGACCTTGGAATAGGTGATGTAATTGTTCCAAAGTCCGAGAAGAGGGTCATGCCAGCGCTCCTTGCAGATTTTGACAATCCCGGAATCAATACATATTCGATAGAATCCGTTATTGCGGAAAAGTTTGATGCAATTTTATCCAGAATGGAGCTTACCAGTCGAATGAAGGATTATTATGATATTCATTTCCTTGCCAATGCCTTCAATTTTGATGGTCGTAAACTGCAGGAGGCGATATTTGCAACTCTGCAAAACCGGGGTACCTCCTATGACAAGGACACCTTTAAAGATATAATCGATTTTGTAAAGCGAGATGATATGAATATTAAATGGCGCAATTTTTTGCGAAAGCTAAAAGTAACTAAACCGGATTTCGGGGAAGTGATGGATATATTCAAAGTATTCTTAAGCGGCATATTTGAGGCAATAGTAAATGAAACCGAGTTCTTTGGTGAGTGGGGTAAGGATAAACGTCAGTGGGAGCATTCCTGTAGTGAGAAATAATGATCTTTGAAAAAAGAGATGCCACACAGTGCAAATCAAGACGGAGACCCTGATAGAGTTGTCGGCTATCAGCACCTTCCAGATTACGGTGACGGAAAATTTGTCACTGATCAGGACTCAAAAGGGATGATTGATAAGAGAGAAAATGGCAAGGTATTGGTCATGTTCGCAGGTGGCAATGAGGTTTGGTACGATGAAAAAGATATAAGTTATCCGGATATGCCAAATGAATAACTATGGCAACATTCTCACAATTCTGATATAATATCGGTATAAATATTGATACTAAATAGGTTGTAAAATAGTATTCTTAAAGGAGCGCATAAAATGCCTAATATCAGACCGATTTCTGATTTAAGAAACAATGCCAATGACATTTCGGAGTTCTGCCATAAAACAAGGGAGCCGGTTTTTATTACTAAAAATGGCGTCGGCGACATTGTTGTAATAAGCGTTGAAGCCTATGAGCGGCAGCAGGCGCTTATCAACCTGTACGCAAAGCTTGCCGAGGCCGAGGAAGAATTAGCAAACGGCGCTGATGGCGAAGACTTTTTTGAAGTTGCAAGGCAATTGAGGGACAGCGTGCATGGGCAAGTATAAGATGTATAAGATTAAGATATATACGAATGCAAAAAAGGACTTGAAGGAAATTGTCAGTTACCTTAACACATTGTCACCGCAAGCCGCGCTTAGATATTATGATCTGATTGTTGAAAAAATCGGCAGTCTTGCCGAGTTGCCGGAACGATGCCCATCTGTACGGGATACTGTCTTGAAGGCTAAAGGGTACCGATACTTGATTGTAGAAAGCTATTTTGTATTTTTCGTTATAAAGGCTGATATAGTGCAGATCCGGCGCATTCTTTACAATAAGCGCAATTATGAAGAGTTATTATGAAAGACATGATAATAATTCAATGTGATTCAAAAAATTCGGCATAGAGGGCTTTTACGGCATTGACGGAGTCTTCGCGCAGGATACCGAACATAACGCTGACCTCGGATGCGCCTTGATTGATTATTTCAATATTAATATTATACCTTACAAATGCTGCGGTCGCCCTTGCCGCTATGCCCACCGTGCGGCGCATGCCTTCGCCTACGATCATAACGAGTGAAAGGCCGTGCCGGATCGAAACTTCGTCGGCGTTAAGCTGCTCTTTGATCCTCTTAACGATTTTTTCTTCAATTCCGGCTGTGAGCTGGTTTTCCTTAAGCAGTACCGAGATATTGTCGATCCCGGAAGGCGTGTGCTCGTATGACAGCTTCTCTTCCTCGAAGATCTGCAGGAGTTTGCGCCCGATGCCGATCTCCCTGTTCATGAGGTACTTGCTGATGTTGATGCTGCAAAAACCGTTCTCGCAGGCGATTCCGGCCACAGGTCCGTTGCTGTTCTCCCTCTCAGGGGTGATGTAGGTGCCGGGCGCCGCAGGATTGTTCGTATTCTTGATGCAAACGGGGATGCCTTTGCGGTAGACCGGTTCCAGCGCCTCTTCGTGGAATACGCTGAATCCTGAATATGAGAGCTCGCGCATCTCCCTGTAGGTCAATTTCTTAATTGGCAGCGGATTGCTTATGATATTCGGATTGGCGACGAACACACTGTCGACGTCGGTGAAGTTCTCGTAGACATCGGCATTTACTGCGGCTGCAAGTATGGAGCCGGTAATATCCGAGCCGCCCCGCGGGAATGTGGCGATGTCGCCGTCGATGGTGTAGCCGAAAAAGCCCGGGAATATGGTTATACCGTCTGACGACCCGAGCGAGCGGGATAGGTTGGCGTATGACTGCGGCAGGACCTGAGCGTTGCCAAACTCGGAGCTCAGCAGCAGGCCGGCATCACGCGGATTAACATATCTTGCGTTCACTCCTGACGCCTTCAGGTATGATGCGACGAGCCTTGCGCTGTAGTCCTCGCCTGCAGCCTTCAGCGTGTCGGTGAACTTGCCGGTGTTTGAGACGTCTGAAGCCAGCCTTTTATTTAAATCGTTACGGATTTCATCAGAACATGCACCATCAAGCCCAAGTTCAACGGCAATTTCATCAAAACGGGCGACAACCTTTTCTTTTTCGGCGTCGGCATTGCCTTTTTGCAGCATTGCCTGTGCGCAAGATATGAGCAGATCGGTAACCTTGATGTCATCCTTGAAGCGTTTGCCGGGAGCCGATACCACTACGAGTCTTCTATCGGAATCTGAGAGCACTATATCGCATATTTTTTTTACCTGGGATGCATTTGCCAGAGATGTCCCGCCGAATTTCACAACCTTCATTTTTCGCCCCTGCCTGCCTTTTTTATATAATTGATATAATATATTCCGCATGATTACGTGTCAAGTGGGATTGCATATCAGGTGTGATTGCATATCAGGTAGGGCAACGCATGAACATATA
>CAYWGM010000036.1:3306-15763 GCA_964457875.1 uncultured Eubacteriales bacterium
TTTTGACCCTCATTGTGGTATAATGCAAGCATGCCCGAATTCAAGATACGATCCGAATACCAACTCCGCGGAGACCAGCCCGAGGCCGTGGACAAGCTTGTGAACGGCCTGAACATGGACTATAAGTACCAGACCCTGCTAGGGGTGACCGGCTCAGGGAAGACCTTCACCATGGCAAATGTCATAGAGCGCGTGCAAAGGCCTGCTCTGGTCATCGCCCACAACAAGACGCTGGCTGCCCAGCTGTGCAGCGAATTCAGGGAATTCTTCCCCGACAACGCGGTCGAATATTTCGTGAGCTATTACGACTATTATCAGCCGGAGGCGTATCTGCCTGCCACCGACACATATATAGAAAAAGATTCGTCCATCAACGACGAAATAGATAAGCTGAGGCACTCCGCGACGGCTGCGCTGCTTGAACGGCGCGACGTCATCATCGTCGCGAGCGTGTCGTGCATATATGGACTGGGCGACCCACAGGACTATACGGAGCTGATGATATCGCTCCGCCCTGGGATGCACAAAGACAGGGATGAGGTCATCAGGAGGCTTGTCGAGATACAGTACGAGCGCAACGAGGTCAGCTTCACCCGCGACAAATTCAGGGTGCGCGGCGATGTGCTGGAGGTATTCCCTTCATATTCATCCGACAGGGCGATCAGGATAGAGTTTTTTGGCGACGAGATCGAGAAGATCAGTGAAATAGACCCTTTGAATGGTATTGTTACGGGCGCGAGGACACATGTCTCCATTTTCCCTGCATCGCATTACGCGACTACGCGGCTTAAAATGGAGAAGGCCTTCGACAGCATCGGCGAAGAGCTTGAAGAGAGGTTGACGAATCTGCGGGGCAACGGCAAGATGCTTGAGGCGTACCGACTAGAGCAGAGGACGCGCTACGACCTGGAGATGATGAGGGAGATCGGCTTCTGCCAGGGGATCGAGAACTACTCCAGGCATATCAGCGGGCGCCCGCCCGGCAGCGCTCCGTTCACGCTCATCAACTATTTCCCGGACGACTTCCTGATGTTCATAGATGAGTCCCATGTCACCGTGCCCCAGGTGGGAGGCATGTACAACGGCGACAGGTCACGCAAGGAAGCGCTCGTGGAATACGGCTTCAGGCTTCCGTCGGCATTCGACAACCGGCCTCTTAAGTTCGAAGAATTCGAAAGCAGGATAAATCAGGTCATATTCGTCAGCGCGACTCCGGCGCAATACGAACGCGAGCATTCGGTGCAGACCGCGGAGCAGATAATCAGACCGACGGGACTTGTGGATCCGGAGGTGGTGATCAGGCCGGTCAGAGGTCAGATCGACGACCTTATAGGCGAGATCAACGCGAGGACTGCCAAAAACCAGAGGGTGCTTGTTACCACCCTCACCAAGAAGATGGCCGAGGATCTGACTTCATACCTGACTGACATCAATTTGCGTGTCAAATACCTACATTCTGATGTGGAGACCCTGGAACGCCTCGAATTAATAAGAGACCTGAGGCTTGGCGTTTTCGACGTCCTGGTCGGCATCAACCTGCTGCGCGAGGGGCTCGACCTGCCCGAAGTATCGCTTGTGGCCATACTCGACGCAGACAAAGAAGGCTTCCTGCGCTCCGAGACGTCGCTCATACAGACCATAGGCAGGGCTGCGAGGAATGTCGACGGACAGGTCATAATGTATGCCGATATGATCACCGAATCGATGCGCAGGGCCATAAGCGAGACCAACAGGCGGCGCGGCATCCAGATGGATTACAACGATAAGCAAGGCATCACGCCGAAGACCATCCAGAAGGGCATCAGGGACCTGCTGGAGGCCACGAAGGTATCGGAGAGCGAGGCGGTCTACAGCGTCAGGAAACTTACTCAAGACAGCGGCCTGATGGGCAGGGAAGAAATAAGGAATATTATAGAAACAATGACAAAAGATATGAAGAACGCGGCAAAGCAACTGCAATTCGAAAGGGCTGCAGAGCTCAGGGACCTCATTGCCGAGTTGAATACAAAGCTGAATTAGTTGAGATATATGAAACTGCAAAAGAAAGAACGGTAACAGTTAATGATACGGGACAACATTTTTGTCAAAGGCGCAAGAGAGCATAACCTCAAAAATATCGACGTCGAGATACCGAGAGATAAGCTTGTAGTGATAACAGGCCTGAGCGGATCGGGCAAATCGTCGCTTGCCTTTGACACTATCTACGCAGAGGGGCAGAGGCGCTATGTGGAATCACTGTCCGCATATGCCAGGCAGTTCCTCGGGCAGATGGAAAAGCCTGAGGTGGATTACATAGAAGGCCTGTCGCCGGCCATTTCCATCGACCAGCGGACTACGAGCAGGAACCCGCGTTCCACGGTCGGGACCGTCACAGAGGTATACGATTATCTGAGGCTGCTTTATGCGAGGATCGGTAAGCCGCATTGTCCCGAATGCGGTAAAGAGATCGCGCAGCAGACCGTCGACCAGATCGTGGACCGGATCATGTCACTTGAAGAAGGAACCAGGGTGCAATTGCTGGCCCCGGTGGTCAGGGGGCGCAAAGGCGAATACCACAAGCTCATCGAAGACGCCAGGAAAGGCGGCTATGTCAGGATCAGGGTCGACGGAGAAGTGCTGGATATCAACAGCGAAATAAACCTGGACAAGAATAAAAAACACAATATCGAGATCGTCGTGGACAGGCTGGTGGTGAAGCCGGACATACACAAGCGCCTTGCCGACTCACTTGAGACGGTGCTGCACCTGAGCGGAGGAATCGCACTGGCGGATGTTACCGGGGATATTACCGGGGATGTTACCGGAGATGTTACCGGAAAGGATGAACTGATTTTCAGTCAGAATTTTTCTTGTACCGAATGCGGCATCAGCATAGAAGAACTTGCCCCGAGGATGTTCTCCTTCAACAGCCCGTTCGGCGCATGCCCTTCGTGCACCGGTCTCGGTACGCTGCTAAAGATTGACCCCGACCTTATAATGCCCGACAGGAGCAGGTCGCTTTCGGAAGGCGCCATTGCCGTCAACGGGTGGAATGTCGAAAGCGAAGACGCATACGCGAGGATGTATTTCAAGTCGCTGGCGCAAAGGTACGGTTTCAGCCTTGATACCCCAATCGAGCAGCTGTCCCAGGAAGTTCTGGATATCATCATGTACGGCACCCGCGGCGAGAGGATCAAAGTGGATTTCGAGAGGGAATATGGCAGCGGTTCGTATTCCACGCCTTTTGAAGGTGTTATAAACGTAACCGAAAGGCGATATAAAGAAACGCAGTCTGAAGGCATGAAACAGTACTATGAGCAATTTATGAGCAGCAATCCCTGCCCTGTCTGCAAAGGGGCGCGTCTGAAGAAGGAAAGCCTGGCTGTCACTATTGACGGCATGAATATACAGGAGCTTTGCCATAAGCCTGTCGCGGATATCAGGGCATTCTTCAAAGGTCTGGATATGACCGAGAGGCAGCAGCTGATATCGCATCAGATCTTGAAAGAAATTGACGCGCGGCTGGGTTTCATGGTGGATGTGGGCCTGGATTACCTGACGCTGTCAAGGTCCGCGGGTTCGCTTTCGGGCGGCGAGGCGCAGCGTATAAGGCTGGCCACCCAGATAGGCTCAGGCCTCATGGGAGTATTGTATATCCTTGACGAGCCCAGCATAGGGCTGCACCAGCGGGATAACGGGCGGCTGCTGACGACATTGAAAAAGATGCGCGACCTGGGCAACACCCTTATAGTGGTCGAACACGACGAGGAAACCATGTATGCAGCCGACCATATCATCGATATGGGGCCCGGAGCAGGGGCTCACGGCGGCTATATCGTGGCGGCCGGTCCGGTGGAGGATATCAAGCGATGCGAGCAGTCGATAACCGGCCGGTACCTGAGCGGCAGGATGAAGATAGAAATCCCCGCGGCGAGGCGGAAGCCCGACGGCAGGTTCATAGAGGTCTGGGGCGCAAAGGAGAACAATCTCAAGAACATCGATGTAAGAATACCCCTTGGAGTTTTGACCTGTGTCACAGGGGTATCCGGATCGGGGAAAAGCTCGCTTGTCAGCGAAATATTGTATAAGAAGCTGGCGTCCGAGCTCAACAGGGCCAGGGTCAGGCCGGGTGACCACGACGGCATCGGCGGACTTAAATATCTTGATAAGGTCATTAATATTGACCAATCGCCCATAGGCAGGACTCCGCGGTCGAACCCCGCGACCTACACAGGAGTTTTCGACTTGATACGCCAGATCTTCACAGCCACGACCGAGGCGAGGATGAGAGGGTACAAAGCAGGACGATTCAGCTTCAATGTGAGGGGCGGAAGATGCGAGGCATGTGCCGGCGACGGCATCATAAAGATTGAGATGCACTTCCTTCCGGATGTATATGTGCCGTGCGAGGTCTGCAAGGGCCGCAGGTACAACAGGGAGACCCTCGAAGTGCGGTACAAGGGCAGGAACATCGCGGAGGTGCTTGATATGACAGTCGAAGAGGCGCTTGGCTTCTTTGAGAACATACCGCGAATAAGCAGGAAGCTGCAGACACTTTATGACGTCGGGCTGGGTTATATCAAGGTGGGCCAGCCGTCCACCACGCTCTCGGGCGGCGAGGCCCAGCGCGTGAAGCTTGCGACCGAGCTTTCGAAGAAGAGCACCGGGAGTACCATGTATATATTAGACGAGCCTACCACGGGGCTTCACATAGCCGATGTGCATAAACTTGTCGAGATTCTGCAGCGCCTGGTCGAGGGCGGTAACTCGGTGATCGTCATAGAGCATAATATCGATGTGATAAAGACTGCGGACCATATAATCGATCTCGGGCCTGAAGGCGGCAATAACGGAGGTTGGATCGTCGCGGAAGGAACCCCTGAAGAAGTCGCATGCAATGGGAATTCGTACACAGGCGCATTCCTTAAGAACGCAATCGCCGGCAACGCACGGGATTATTTTTAAAAAATGGATTTGTTTGTTGTTTTTATCATGCCTCTAAGTTATAATCAATTGGGACATGTTCCAGAAACAGGACAAGATTCTCAAATCATTGAAAACAGGTATTTATATGATCAAATTTAGTGCAAGGGAATCAAAGTTTTTCGACCTTTTCGCCGATACGGCAAAGGATACCTCAAAAGCAGCCGAATTACTTGAAGATATGATGTGCAATTACACTGACGTCCATCAAAAGATGCTTAGTATCGAGAATATGGAGCATAAGTGTGACACACACGTACATAATCTGATGCAGCAGCTCAACAAATCCTTCATTACTCCTATCGACCGTGAGGACATTTTCCTCATCGCAAAGGAAATGGACAATATCACCGATGCCATCGAAGGCGTTGCGCACAGGTTTATAATGTTCAACGTGACGTCGATTACCCCCGACGCCATCAAACTGGTCAAAATGATAACGCAATGCACCCGTGAACTGATGTGTGTGATGGAAGAGCTGAGGCATGTCAAATATAACAAACATCTGATGGATAAAATCATCGAGGTCAACAGGATAGAGGACGAGGCCGACACGATACACAGGAATGCGATCGAAACGCTCTTCAAAGAAGAAAAGAATGCCGTCGAAGTCATTAAATGGAAAGAGATATATGAATTCCTCGAAAATACGATTGATGCTTGTGAAGATGTCGCCAATATCATCGAGGGAGTAGTCATGAAGCATGCTTGATGCCATCCTGGTACTGGTGATCGTGCTGGCTCTTGCGTTCGATTTCATCAATGGATTTCATGATACCGCCAACTCCATAGCCACATCCGTTTCGACACGCGTCCTGACGCCCAGAACGGCTGTCATTATGGCGGCATGCCTGAACTTTGCAGGCGCCCTTGTAAGCCACAAAGTGGCAAAGACCATATCCAGCGGAATAATCGCATCATCGGTCGGCAGTTATGTTGTAATTGCCGCACTGGTAGCGGCGATTACATGGGACCTGATCACATGGCGTTTCGGCATACCGAGCAGTTCATCCCATGCGCTGATAGGCGGACTTGTCGGCTCCTCGATAGTCTATGCGGGAAGTCTGGATATTGTCATCTGGAGGGGCGTCCTTGAGAAGGTCGTAATCCCGTTGTTCCTTTCTCCGGTTATCGGATTTGCTCTCGGTTATCTGTTTATGACCTTTCTATACCTGATATTGAGAAGGTTTTCCCAGAGCCAGATCAATACGAGGTTTTCCAAATTACAGATCCTGTCTGCGGCATGGATGTCGTTTTCACACGGCAATAACGATGCGCAGAAGTCCATGGGTATAATCACGTTTGCACTGATCGGCGCCGGCCTTATTCCACATGGATCGAACGTGCCGGTATGGGTAATGATTTCCTGCGCCATAGCCATGGCCTTGGGCACATCGGTCGGCGGATGGAGGATAATCAAGACCATGGGCGTGAATATGATCAGACTCCAGCCCATCAACGGCTTTGCCGCCGAAACCGGAGCGGCGCTTGTTATAGAGGTGGCATCCGCGCTTGGCGCACCGGTCAGCACTACACATGTCATATCCTCTTCAATCATGGGCGTCGGCGCGTCGAAGAGGTTTTCTGCGGTCAGATGGTCTCTTGCCCGAAATATCGTATGGGCGTGGATTTTGACCATCCCTGCGGCTATGCTTCTTGGTGCATTTGTCTCATTGATTTTTAAACAATTGGTTTGATTTCTTATGCCCCAATCATTGGCATTTGTGTCAGCATCACGATATTTGCGGCTTTGCAGCTATAATGTTATAATGTATTCAGGTTTATCCGCGGACCGTGGAGCGGGGTGATTGCATTGATGATGTGTTCGCATTGCAAAGAGAATTATGCTGTGGTATTTATTACAAAGATAATCAACGGTACTCAGACACAGGAAGGGCTTTGCCTGTCCTGCGCCAAAAAGATGGGCATTCAGCCCATCAATCATCTGATAGAGCAGACCGGCATGTCGGATGAGGAGATAGAGAGCCTGAACAAGCAAGTGGGTCATTTCTTTGAGAATATGGATTTCGACGGGATGCATGATAATATTGCAAATACAAAGAGCCCCGTTGATAGCGGCAGCCAGCTCTTCAACTTTATCAACAAGGCATTCCCGAAAAGTAACGATGACAACGGGGGCAATACGATAGACGGCCCGAAGGGGGCCGAGGACAAGGACAGCAGGAATACGACGCGCACGAAGACCCATGAGAAAAAGACGGTACGCAAGAAAAAGTATCTTGATATATATGGATCGAATCTTACAGACCGGGCAAGAGAAGATAAAATCGACAGGATAGTCGGCAGGGACAAGGAGATCGGGCGGGTCATACAGATATTGAACAGGAGGACCAAAAACAATCCTGTGCTGCTGGGCGAGCCGGGCGTTGGGAAGACAGCCGTTGCTGAAGGCCTTGCGGTCAGGATCGCCAAACGGCAGGTTCCCGCCAAATTGCTCAGCACCGAGGTATACCTGCTGGATTTGACTTCCATCGTCGCCGGTACGCAATTCAGAGGGCAATTCGAGAGCCGGATGAAAGGCATCATCGAGGAAGCCAGGAATCTCGGGAATATCATACTTGTGATAGACGAGCTCCATAATATAATGGGCGCGGGCGAGGCAGAAGGGGCGATAAACGCGGCCAACATGCTCAAGCCTGCATTGTCGAAGGGCGAGATCCAGGTTGTCGGCTGCACAACGCTGAATGAATACCGCAAACACATCGAAAAAGACTCTGCGCTTGAACGCCGCTTCCAGCCCGTCATCGTCGACGAACCCACAATAGAGGAGTCAATTGAGATAATCGATGGCATAAAGCATTATTACGAGAATTACCACAGGGTGAAAATATCCGGAGAAGTGGTGAAAGCCGCTGTTGAGCTGTCTGAGAGGTATATAACCGACAGGTTCCTGCCCGACAAGGCCATCGACATAATAGACGAGGCCAGCTCGAGGGCGAACCTGAATAATGTCAAGCTTTCCGAGCTTGAGTACCTGAAACAGGAACTCAAAAGGGTGCAGGAGGAAAAGGAGAGCGCCGTTTCGGCCGATTCCATCGAGGATTACCAGAAGGCCGCCGATTTGAAAGTATACGAATGCAAGCTGCTGCAAAGCACCAAAGAGCTTGAGGAGAAAAGCAGGGATACCGTCCTGGCGATCGATGATATAGCAAATGTGATAGAGGCCTGGACGAAGATACCGGTCCAGAAACTGACCGAGGTCGAGACCGAGAAGCTTATCAACCTTGAAGAGCGCCTGCATAAGCGCGTCATAGGACAGGATGCCGCCGTGACCGGCCTTTCGCGGGCAATAAGGCGTAACAGAGCCGGTTTCAGAAATAAAAAGAGGCCGTCCTCGTTTATATTCATCGGCCCGACTGGCGTCGGCAAGACCGAACTGGTGCGTGCCCTTGCCGTCGAATTGTTCGGCAGCGAGGAGGCCCTCATCAGGCTGGATATGTCCGAGTATATGGAAAAACACACCGTCTCCAAGCTGATCGGGTCGCCTCCGGGTTACGTAGGTTATGACGAAGGCGGGCAGCTTACCGAAAAAGTCAGGAGGAAACCATACTCGGTGATCCTGCTGGACGAGATCGAGAAGGCGCATCCCGACGTATTCAATATGCTGCTGCAGATCCTTGAGGACGGAAGGCTGACCGACAGCCACGGCAGGACCGTCAGCTTCGAGAACACCGTGCTGATAATGACGTCCAACGCCGGCACCACCCTCAAGTCCAACGGCATCGGCTTCGGCAAAGACCAGTACAGCTCGCTCGAAATCAGGATCAAAGAGGTGCTGAAGGATACGTTCAGACCCGAATTCCTCAACAGACTGGACGAGGTCATCATATTCACCGAACTCAGCAAGGACGAGTTGAGGCAGATAATCGGCCTTATGCTGGCCGAGGTGGAGAATGAAGCCGCGGCAAAAGGCCTTACGCTCAAAGCGAGCGACGACGTGACGGAATTCATCCTGGAAAAAGGCTATGACGCCAAATTCGGCGCGCGCCCGTTAAGGCGCACCATCCAGAGATATATAGAAGACGAGTTATCTGAGCAGGTCATCAGAGGCCGCTACCGCGAAGGCGACACAGTCACCGTCGGTATCCTCGACGGCGCCGTGACCTTTTCGTGAACCTTTAAGACCTGCGTATCTTTACCCTTTTGAGTATTTTTTCAATTATATCGCTGAACCTGTTATTTGTTTCTATACTGACATTAACCGACATCCCATAAGTTTCGTTATAGTCACTTAAGACTATATAAGTACTAATTCTTCCATTGACAGTCTTTGTATAACGTGTACCTTTAAGTCCATCATTGGTAATAAATTCAGAAGATTCAAATGAACTGCCCCCGACATTAATCGGTGAATCCTGGCCAAATATGCGGATATAGTCTATCTTGCTGATATCAAATGATGTGCTTTGATAATCATTATAGGTTATGTTGGCATTATCAATAAATATCAATATCCCCTGGTCAGGAAGCTCAGGATGATCACCTTCTTCAACAATGCTCCACACGCTGGGATAATCCACCTCAAAATCAAATCTTTCATTATGGTATGTTTTATCAAGAATGATTTGAATAATCGAAGTATCAGTTGATGCTTGCTGTATATCAGCCGTTAGCGGTTCTTCTGCTGAAGATACATCTTGCGCTGTTTCTGAAATAGCGGCAGTAATACTTGAGCTATTACCGGAAACGGAATCTTGCGTTGGCTTAACTCTGCAACCGGTAAATGTTAATATAACCGCTACTATTAGTAACAGATATTTTATTCTCATTTTTCAAACCCCGCAAATTTTTCAGCATACACGTTTAATTTATTATGGAAGAGAATGAAGTACCTTTTCTCCATAATCATGCTGCTTGATATTGACTCTTACTGTATCATGAAATTCTGCATAGCTTATATTTATTATAGTTTCTCCTTCATTAACAGCGTATATTGTTCCGTTATTTACAATGGCAACATCCGGATTTTCAGATTCCCATGATACAATATTTGAGATATCTTTTATGTTCCCATCGGAAAACTCGGCTTTTGCCGATACTTCGCAGCAACCATTAATATCATCAATCAAGACCTGGTTTTTACTAATTTTTATTTTTTCAGGGTTAATTACACTTTCCTTTCTATTTAAAACAGTAGTTGATGTTATTCCCTTAAACATTGCGGTTAAAACTACTTGATCGTTTTTTGCCTCTTTAATATGTATATTACCTGAGTCTATGGTAAAAACAGTACCGTCGTTTGCTGCCCAAATTATGTCTTTATTTTCAGTTATGTCAAATTTCCTTCCATCTGAAGTAACGGCAAAAACATAACGTTGATTTAGTCCCTCTTCTTGTATTTCAAGTTTTTCTAAACCAGACTTTTTCACTATTATTTCAATGCTGTCATAGAGGTTATTGTATTCAGCAGTAATACATACTGTTCCTTCAGATTTTGGAATTATTGTTCCGTTATCCTTGATCTCTGCTATTTCTTCATTACTTGTTGACCAAATAACATCTTGAGGCCAGAGAATATCCTGTGAAGAATTCTTATACATGTATTTTACATTAATGGTATAATATACTATACCATCGAGTTCAGGAACATAATATATTTCCTTGTTCTTTAAGTCTCCATACATTATCTCTATTCTTTCTGAGGTGTTTTCTCCCGTTTTGGGATAGTCAGGATCATCAGGATTTCTTGCAGTATTCTTTTGCTGAATCATATTGCCGTAATAATTAGCAGCATTTGTAAATATGGATAAACCAAAAGTCACAGTTAATATGATTAACGGTATTATTATTAGCAACAATCTTTTTACTAAGCAATATTGAATCTTCTTCATATTTTTACACCTCACATATAATTATATAATATTTTTTTAGCTTACTGCCAATTCCAGCTATAATCTTGAGCTAAATCTGTGTTTTTACAAACTCCAATATACCCGCCATCCTCGCAGCCATCCGAATACCATGTTCTAACACGGCACCAGTAAGGGGTTTGCTCATTACAAACGAATTTCAATTTAACTAGATTGCCATTTGCATCATTAATTGCCGTAATCTCCTTAATTATGAACGTATGCCCATTTACGCTTCTAACAAAGGCATCCCCGGGGGACATACGTGCAAACTGCTCTATAAAAGATTCTGATGGTTTACCTACTCTGGGGAAATCTACTATTGTTGCAGTGGTATTTCTGGTAATATTCCAGCATATACTTACATAACCCGAGCAGTCATTTCCGTATTTAGGCATTATTATTGTTTCATCGTTAAGAGTTCGAGTATAATCATCATAAAATCCTGACTGAGCATCATCTTTTTTTAAATTGAAGTATCTGTTATCTACCCAATTTACTGAACTAATACTACACTGAAATTCTGTTTGACTATATGCAATGCCATTATTTAGAGTGCCTTGATCGAATGTATACAAGTTTCTCCAACCACGAACATTATAAGCAGCTATCCAAGAGTACCCTATCATGGTTGATCCTCTGGAAATGATCGTATTTCTTGCGCTTGATAAGTTAATGTTGAAGTTCCTTTCCGCCCAAATCACAGTCGTACCTATTGTAGTTTTTACTGCTATCCTATAACTATGACCTTCATATAGATATTTGCTTAGAATAGTGTATGAATTCGATGTGCCATTATCAATATTGGATAAAACTAGCATATTAACAGTTGTGTCCCGCATGCTGATTTCATATGAGGCTCCACTTATATCACTCCATGTAACCGGTACATTCCCTTTGTTATAGCTCCCATTTTCTACACCCGGATAAGTGATTTCTACAGTTAGTGCTGTTGGTGTAGGTATAGACGAAGGTGTTGGTGTATTAGCAAGTGTCGACGTTGGTGCCGGTGTAGGTGTTGCAGTAGGCGAAGGTGTCGGTGTAGGGCCTACTACATTTACAGTTACAGGTGATGAATCTGCCCTGGTAGATCCAATGACTCCCTCCTCTGTATTCCTGCCGGCTATGTATATGGAATAGCTTCCTGCGGCAGTAGGCGTATAATTGTATGAGAAATTGTTCCCATTCTGCGTGGCTATCCATGAACCGTTTGCAAAGGCCGCGATATGATGGCAATTCGTGCCTGTTCCTATAATAGGGATTGATGAGCCGATAGTATATGTACTTCCGTTGGTTGGTGCATTTAATGAAACCGTAACCGGCGTATTTGCAGTAACGGCTGATATCGTAATGCTCGTTGTCACTGCTTGAGAATCGGGGTCAGATGAAGTCGGAGTATTACGGCCGTCCACTCGGATCGTATAGGATCCTGCTGAACTTAAAGTATAAGTATTTGAATAACTGTTTCCAGTTTGTTCCCCTATCCATGTTCCGTTCACACAGGCGGCCATGTGGTCGCAATGCGTGCCTGACGCGGATATGGTTATCACCGACCCGACGATATATTTTGCTCCGTCCGATGGACTCGTAATTGCAACTGTCGGCGGATAAAGAGAATAAGTTAA
>CAYWGM010000037.1:0-15759 GCA_964457875.1 uncultured Eubacteriales bacterium
CCTGAAGAGATGCTTAAAAACAAGGCCGGCGCCTTCGTATCCATAAAAAAGGAAGGGAATTTGCGCGGATGCATAGGGACGACATCCGCCACCAGGAAAAATATCGCCGAGGAAATAATCCGGAATGCCATCAGTTCAGGTACCAGGGATCCAAGGTTCTACCCGGTCGAGATCGGTGAGCTGGACAGCCTAATTTATTCGGTGGATGTCCTGAAAGAGGCTGAACCTGTCAAATCAATAGAAGAACTGGATGTTAAGAGATATGGCGTGGTCGTCAGGACGGGATCGCGTTCAGGTCTGCTGCTGCCTGATCTTGACGGCGTCGACACCCCGGAAAAACAGGTTTCGATCGCCCTTCAGAAAGCAGGTATACGTCCTGACGAAAAATATTCGATGGAGAGGTTTGAGGTAATAAGGCACAGATAATATCATGGCTGAAGAAATATATAAAGAAGCGTCATATTATGAAAAGGCCGGCGGAAATGTCCGTTGCCGGCTTTGTCCGCAGGATTGCTCCATAAAGCCTGGCGCCGCCGGAGTGTGCAAAGCGCGCGGGAATATCGGAGGAAGGCTGTATTCGCTCAATTACGGCAGGATCACTTCCATCGCACTCGATCCGATAGAGAAAAAGCCGCTGAACAGATTTTTCCCAGGTTCATACATCCTGTCTGCAGGTTCATTCGGTTGCAACCTCAAATGCTCCTTTTGCCAGAACTGGTCCATATCTCAGGTGTCGGAAAGCAATCCCGATGCAATGGGGATAACATCAGAAATTCTTGTGCAAAAGGCAGATGAATTAAAGGGCAAAGGCAATATCGGGATAGCTTATACTTATAACGAGCCTTTCATCTGGTTTGAGTTTGTCCTTGATACAGCGATACTGGCAAAAAAGGAAGGCCTGTGTAATGTGCTGGTGACCAACGGTTTCGTAAACCCCGAGCCTCTTGCGGAGATAATGCCTTTTATTGACGCGATGAATATCGACGTAAAATCTTTCTCCGATGATTTTTATAGAAAGATCTGCGGCGGACGGCTTGAGCATGTAATGAAAACAGTCGGAGAAGCTGCGTCCAGATGTCATGTGGAAGTCACCACGCTAATAATTCCGGACTTAAATGATTCCATCGATGAGATTGACAGGTTGGCAAAATGGCTGTCATCCGTATCTCCGGACATACCGCTTCACTTATCAAGATATTTCCCTAATTATAAGCTTATGGACAAACCGCCAACAAGTCTTATAACACTCGAAAAAGCGTATGCCAAAGCACGTAAACATCTAAAATATGTGTATCTTGGCAATATATAATAATATATATTTTTCAAAAAATGTATCAAAAAACCTTACATATCAGCTCAAAACAAGGTATAATTCAAAATAAAGCGTGTTAACTTGCAGAAGGTGTGAAGCTCTTTGGATTTGTTTAAAAATATAAATATTAATGACTTGATCAGGGATTTTTTCGGATATGTCGGGTTCAGGGATCCCTTGTCGGTCATACGCGCTATTGTTGACATAGGTCTGGTTACATATATTGTCTATAAGATTATTGTGCTCGTAAGAGATACAAGGGCATGGCAATTGATAAAAGGCCTGATTTTCATAATTATTGTCGCTGAACTCAGCAGTCTGCTTGGGCTCAAAACCATTTCATACATATTGAGCGGTACGCTGTCTGTGTTTTTATTCGCGCTTGTCGTGCTTTTTCAGCCGGAGTTGCGACGCGGTCTTGAGCAGATAGGAAGGAGCCGGTTCCGTAAACTATTCAATATTGAGGACGAAAATATCCGTATCAGGGTTACGACCGTTATAGAGGAATTGATTCAGGCATGCACTGAATTGTCAAAAAGCTATATAGGTGCGCTGATAGTGATCGAAGGGGATACCAGGATAGGTGAAGTTATCAATACGGGAACTCAGATCGATTCCAATATATCATCAGAGCTTTTAATAAATATTTTTATGCCGAATACTCCTTTGCATGACGGCGCCGTTATAATACGCGACAATAAGATCAAAGCTGCCGCATGTTTCCTCCCTCTGACGGATAACCCGAATCTGAGCAGGGAGCTTGGCACAAGGCACCGTGCGGCGCTTGGCATAACTGAAGTTTCTGATTCCATAGCAATAGTCGTATCAGAGGAGTCCGGAAAGATATCATTTGCCTTGAATGGCGGTCTTACTAAAAACCTTACTGCCGATACCCTGAGAAAAGCCCTCAGCAAGAATCTTCTTAAAGATACGATACCTCCGATAAAAAAGTTCGGGCTTTGGAAGGTGAGATCAAAATGATGGGTTTTTTCAAAAACAATATATCGATCAAGATAGTTTCATTTATGATAGCTTTGCTGCTATGGTTTGTTGCGTTGAACACGAATAACCCGTATACTTTGAGGGAGATCAACGTCCCCTTGAGAATTGAAAACGAAAATACGCTTGCAGATAAGAATCTGGAACTTAAAGACATGAATTACAAGAAATCTGTGAATATATCCATCTGGGGCAGAAAAGATATCGTTGACAAGGTCAGTCCGGATGATCTCCAGGTCAAGCTGGATTTTGCCAAAGTGATGTCGGCGGATGACAAGACATTGCAGGTGGAAGGACCGGTTTTCAGCAATAAGGATATAGAAATTAAGCTTGTTTCCCCCATGTACATAGATATTCAGCTTGAAAGGATCGAAAGATCAACATTGCCTGTGCAGGTGGTATTTACAGGTACGCCTAAAGATAGCTACAAGATAGTCGCAGTTACGAAAACACCTGAAAATATCACTATTGAGAACATGGCTTCTCTGATAGGGAGCGCTGATTCTATAAGGGCAATGGTTGATATCACTGGTCTTGACAAGGATCTGGTAATCAAGAAAGAATGCAAGGTATATGACAAAAACGGCCAGGAGATTGCAGCGCTCAGTAAAAACCTCAGTGTCGACATCAAAATCGACGTTGCGCGTGAAGTGCCCGTGACCCTGATAACTGAAGGCAATCTTCCTATCAATTATATCGAGACTTCCAGGCAATATACGCCTGTCAAGGTGCTTGTGGACGGACCTTATGATATCGTGTCCAAATTAACTGAGCTGAAGACCGGAATTTTGTCCATCAACAACATCACGGCAAATATCTCCAAAACTGTACCGCTGAAATTACCTACAGGTGCGAAACTAATAAATACGCCTGAAGAAGTCCATGTTTCCATATTGGTTGAAAAACTTGCCGAGAAGGTATTTTTAATAAATAAAGGCAATATATTGTATATGAATCCGGATGAGCAATTCTCTTATGAAGTGCAGGAGCAGCAAGTGAAGGTAACGGTCAGTGGCAGGCAGCAAGATATTGACTTACTTGATCCGACAAAAATATTTCCTGCCGCGGATGTAAACGGGCTTGGCGAAGGAACGCACAGGATTATTCTTGAAGTTACACTTCCGTCAGGTTTGACGCAGGCCGGTCAGGTTACTGCAGATATAAAGATCAATAAAAAAGTGCCTTAAATGCGAATATCAGGCAGGTATTAGATTGATGGGAAAACTATTTGGTACTGATGGGGTAAGAGGAATAGCCAACAGTGAGCTTACTGCGGAGCTTTCGTTCAGGATCGGGCAGGCCGGGGCGATTGTGCTTTCGGCCAGATCAGGACATAGACCCGTTATTCTTGTTGGAATGGACACAAGGATTTCAGGGCATATGATTGAATGTGCGCTTATATCAGGCATATGCTCGGTGGGCGCTGAAGCAATTTCTCTGGGGGTAGCGCCGACGCCTGCCATTGCATATCTTACCCGGCTTTATGGTGCGGATGCAGGGGTTGTCATTTCCGCATCGCATAATCCATATGAGTTCAACGGGATAAAGTTCTTCAACGGTAATGGCTACAAGCTTCCGGATTTACTTGAAGACCAGATAGAAGAAATCCTATATGAAGACAGACGGCATTTAAGTGTGCCGACAGGAAAAGATGTTGGTACAAGGACTTTTAAAGATACTGCAGTTGAGGATTATTCAAAGTTTATTGCAGGTCTTGCCCGCTTCAGACTCGATGGATATAGGATTGCTCTGGATTGCGCCAACGGCGCTTCTTATAAGGTCGCGCCAAAGATGTTCAGGGATTTGGGCGCTGATGTACAGGTCATAAATGATGAGCCTGATGGAACAAATATTAATAAAAAATGCGGGTCTACATACATATCCAAGCTGCAGGATTTTGTCAGGGATTGCGGGGCCGATGCGGGGTTTGCATTTGATGGCGATGCGGACAGGGTTTTGGCTGTGGATGAAAATGGGCGCCTTATCGACGGCGATATACTGATGGCGATAACGGGAACCTATTTGAAGAGAAACGGCATGCTGGCGTCAAATACAATTGTCGCGACTGTAATGAGCAATATCGGTCTTGATATTATGGCAGAGCGTGAAGGCATGAAAATTGTGAAGACAAAGGTCGGCGACAGGTATGTCCTCGAAGAGATGCTCGACAAAGGCTATAATTTCGGCGGAGAGCAGTCAGGCCATATAATATTCCTGGATAAGGGCACCACAGGAGACGGCCTTTTAACTGCGGTGCAGATTGCGGAAATCGTACAGGATTCAAAACAAAAATTATCTGAACTGGCAAAGGTCATGGAGGTATTCCCGCAGGTGCTCAAAAATGCCCGGGTAAGCAACGGTAAGAAATTCAAGTACCTTGAGGACGAAGTCATCGCAGGCATATGCAGCGATCTTGAGAATGAATTCAGGGGAGAGGGGCGCGTATTGATCAGACCTTCGGGTACCGAACCGCTTGTCAGGGTGATGATCGAAGGGCGGGACCTGAAACTCATTTCCGAAAAGGCCGGGTGGCTTGTAAAAATAATCGAGCAGCGTCTAGGGGATTAATATGTGCGGCATTGTCGGATATATCGGTAAAAAAGATTCAGTCCAAATTCTTATAAATGGTCTTAAAAAACTTGAATACAGGGGATATGACTCGGCTGGGATCGCTGTCATGGATGAGGCCGGCGTTAAGGTGGTCAAATGCAAGGGGCGGCTTTCACAATTGGAACAGAAGCTTTTGGGAGAACGGATATCAGGCAGTGTCGGTATCGGACACACCAGATGGGCGACGCACGGCGAGCCTAATGATATCAACTCGCATCCTCATATCAGCCAATCGGGCCGAATTGCTGTCGTACATAATGGAATAATTGAGAATTATCTAGATCTAAAAAGATTTCTTGCTGCAAAAGGATACGTATTTTTATCTGATACGGATACGGAGATAATTGCGCATCTGGTGGAGTATCATTACCGCGGCGATCTTGTCGGCGCGGTAATCGAAACGTTGAATGAGCTTGAAGGCTCATATGCGTTGGGAGTGCTGTGCGGCGATCGCCCGGACATGTTCGTTGCTGCGAGAAAAGACAGCCCTTTGATCGCAGGCATCGGTGACGGAGGAAATTTCATAGCGTCCGACATACCTGCAATACTTGAGCATACGCGGGATGTCTACATACTCGAAGATAAAGAAATAGTCTCGCTTACATGTGACAAGATTAATATTTACGATATCCATGGGATGGTAATTTCAAAAAAGGTTTACCATGTTGCGTGGGATGTCGATGCAGCTGAAAAAGACGGATACGAGCACTTTATGATCAAGGAGATCTGCGAAGAGCCCAAAGTGCTTCGGGATACCATAAATGCAAGGATCCCCGGCGACAAGATCGTATTTGACGATATGAAGATCAGCGCTGATTATCTCAAAAAAATCAAAAAGATATTTATTGTTGCCTGCGGTACAGCCTATCATGCCGGCGTAGTGGGCAAATTCGCAATAGAAAGGCTTGCGAGGCTGCCTGTTGAGGTAGAGCTGGCTTCAGAGTTCAGGTACAGGGATCCTCTGGTAGACAGCTCGACACTTGTAATAATCATAAGTCAGTCAGGTGAAACCCTTGATTCTCTTTTTGCATTGCGCGAGGCAAAGAAAAGAGGAGCAAGGATCCTGTCCATTGTAAATGTGGTAGGCAGCTCTATCGCGAGAGAATCGGATGACGTATTGTACACACGGGCAGGCCCGGAGATAGCCGTGGCGTCCACCAAAGCATATAATACCCAGCTGGCGGTGCTGTATCTGTTTGCCGTAATG
Source organism: uncultured Eubacteriales bacterium (assembly GCA_964457875.1). Taxonomy (GTDB): domain Bacteria; phylum Bacillota; class Clostridia; order Acetivibrionales; family CAYWGM01; genus CAYWGM01. Next base: position 6,129 of record CAYWGM010000037.1, read on the forward strand.
CTTGCTTTGGAGTTGAAGCAGATCGATGATGCAAAGGCGATAGACCTGGCTCATAAATTAAAAAAGATTCCTGATGCGATTGGATCTATCCTTTCCGGCCGCGAGCGCATACAGAGGTTCGCGTCGCAGCATTACAACGCCCATAGCATATTTTTTATCGGCAGAGGTCTGGATTATGCCCTGGCAATGGAAGGGTCACTCAAATTGAAAGAAATATCATATATCCACTCCGAAGCATATGCCGGCGGCGAGCTGAAGCATGGGACCATCGCCTTGATAGAGAAAGGGACGCTTGTTATTTGTTCGATGACGCAGGATTTTCTTGCAGATAAAATGATAAACAACATAAAGGAAGTAAAGGCAAGGGGAGCGGTCGTATTGGCCATTGCAAGACAATCGGACCGGAATATCGACGACATAGCCGATAAAGTCATCCCGATCCCTGATATCGAACCTCTTCTGTCGCCGATTGCCGCAGTCACGCCCATGCAGCTTTTTGCCTACTATGTTGCGGTCCAGAAGGGCTGCGACGTCGACAAACCCAGGAACCTTGCCAAGAGCGTGACAGTCGAATGAGCGTTGCAGCTGAAAAATCAGACGATATGGAGGATTTTGCTAATGAAAGAGCTCTTTGTTACCGGCAGGACGCTGCCTGATGCTTATCACAAGTCAATCGTAGCCCTTCACAATGAAGGTGAGATTTCGGACTGCCCCGACTATTGCCAAAAGCAGAAAGAATGCAGCATGACGATAGTGGTGGAGGAACCTATGTCCGAGCCCATGATAAGTAAGCTTTTCATAGGGGGGCACACCGATCTTGAGCAATACCGTCAGGAGGTCCTTGACGGAATACTTGATTTCAAGATCGGCCACGGGTGGGATTATACTTATCATGACCGCATAGCAAAGCAGTTGCCGTTCGTTTACGACGAATTGAAGCGCAATCCTGACAGCAGGCGCGCTGTGATCGATATCCGCGACTGGCAGACTGATACGAAACATGGTAATATGAGCCCCGCTTGCCTTCAGCATATACATTTTTTTATAAGAAATGCGAAATTGCAGATGAAGGTCATGATGAGGAGTAATGATGCGCCTGAAGCGACTTTTATGAATATGTTCGCATTCATCATGCTGCAGAACAGGATCGCAGGTGATTTTAGCGTTGGAACTGGTATTTACACACATAGGGCCAATTCCTTCCATTGCTATGAGAAGGACTTCAAATTGCTCGAAAGTTATGTGAAGAGCATAGAATCAGGAGCGAATATTACATTTGAATATGAGGGATTCTACAAGGATCTTATGGAGGAAAGCCGGCCGGAGATTGAGGCGAAAATCCGTCAATTATTACAAAACCAATAAAAAAGAGCACTTATTATAATTTAAAAATAATTCCATTTAACTAAGTGCTCCCAACTCAACTGAACTCAAATCTATATTAAAAGGAGGAACAAAATGAAAAATTTAAATTATTCATTTTTGTCATTTTTATTATACCACTTTTTTGGTAATTGTTAAGTTAAATATATGTAACAAAAAATTTAACAAAGTGTTAACATTATCCATCGAAGGCTTTTTTAAAGGCCTCCAGGGCATAATCCAATTGTTCTGTCGTATGTGTCGCGGTATAGCTGGTCCTCAGTATACACTGACCGGGTTTGACAGCAGGAGGTATCACAGGATTTACATATACGCCTTCATTAAGGAGCACCTTTGTTATGATGAAGGTTCTTTGCATATCCCAGGTCATTACAGGTATTATCGGAGTTAAGGATTCCCCGATAGGTATGCCCAGTTTTTTGAATCCGTTTCTCATATGATCGGTAATATCCTTGAGTGCTTTGACTCTTTCCGGTTCCGCCATGAGTATCTCAAGCGCCTTCAATGCGGCGGCGGCGTTCGACGGCGGGATCGAAGCGCTGAAGATGAACGGGCGGGAATAATGCTTAATGAAGTGGATGACGTCTTCGCTTGCGGCTATATAACCTCCGAGGCTGGCAAGTGATTTACTGAAAGTCCCCATAATTATATCGACTTCTCTTTCAAGATTAAAGTATTCGGCGGTTCCTTTACCGCGTTTACCAAGCACTCCGAGGGCATGGGCGTCGTCGACCATCACCCTGGCGCCATATTTCTTTGCGATTTTTACAATGCCGGGAAGGTCTGCAATATCACCCTCCATACTAAAGACTCCATCCACGATGATAAGGATACCAGCCATTTCCGGGACGAGTTTGATCTTCCTTTCCAGGTCTTCCATATCGTTATGTTCATATTTGACCGTTTTTGCAAAGCTCAATCTGCAACCGTCAATTATACTCGCATGGTTCGAGTTGTCGCACATTATGTAATCATTACGGCCTGCAATTGTTGATATTATTCCAAGATTTGTCTGAAAGCCTGTGCTGAATGTCAGAGCAGACTCTTTTCCGATAAATGACGCGAGCTTCTTTTCGAGTTCGACATGGAGGTCCAAAGTGCCATTCAGGAATCTTGAACCTGAGCAGCCGCTGCCGTATTTTTCCAGAGCTTGACGCGCAGCTTCAATAACCCTTTTATCTGACGTCAACCCAAGATAATTATTGGATCCTATCATTATGGTCTTTTTGCCGTTAATAACCACTTCCGTATCCTGTCCGGACTGAAGTTCATGAAACCAGGGGTATAATCCCGCTTTCATTACCTCTCTGGCCTCAGTGAAGTTATAACACTTTTCGAAAAGATCCATTCGCGCTTATTCTCCTTTGCCATTAATGTCTTTTTACCGGTCTTTGGTAGAATAATTCTATCATATTGGCAGTTGCCCCGCAAGGATTTGGAGGTTTCACAAGCCGGGGAGGAATATTATATTAATTATACTGGGCTTGCTAATCATATAAAAAATAACAGGCGGCCTTTTCAAGACCGCCTGCGCCATATGTCATGGCAATATATTGGTTGGTGAATTAATACTCATATGATATTGTGACTTGCGCCCTGACCTCAAGGCTGCCTCCCTGGATTGGCGTCCGCGCCTCTTCGGCTGCCAGTTTCATATCATAAGCACCTGCTCCGTATATGACCGGCGGATTATAGCTTCCGCTTTCATTTATGGAAAGAGGCAGCTTTAATGTAATACCCAGAGTCGACGCCATTATTTCGGCTTTTCCCCTTGCTGATTCAACTGCGGCTTTCAATGCCTGATTGTAGTATTTGTCAGGATCGCTGAGGCCGAAGCTTATATTGCCTGTGACATTCATGCCGCTGTTGGATGCGATGTCTATCAGCTGGCCGGTCTTGTCGATGTCCCTTACCGTGACCATAACTGAATTATTAACTGTATAACCGACAATCTTGCTTTCGCCGGTATCCTTGTTATAGTCGTATTTAGGGTAGATGCTGTAATTCACAGTCTTTATATCGTCGTTTTTAACGCCGGCTGCTTTGATGAGTGCAATTATATCGGCCATCGAAGCGGCATTTTGCTGCTGGGCTTGTTTTGCCGTCTTGGCTTCAGTCAGCACACCCATATTTATATAAGCTATATCCGGTGCTGCATTAATTGTGCCCTGCCCATTCACATTAAGCGTCCTTTTGGCCTCCTGTGTGTCTTCGGATGCGAACGTGCTGTTTGAACTCCCCGTGATATTGAAGAGCACGGCTGTAAGCATGACGGCGACCAACAGAGCGGCGCCGATGACCATGAATCTTCCTTTTCCGTTAAACCAAGTTTTGTTCATATATTTATCCTCCATTTTCACCGGCGCATCGCCGGATGATTTTTCATTTCTTATCAATAGACTGGCATTACGGACAAAAAGTTCCATACGATTGACTTGGTTTAAGGCATAGCATAAAATCTTTGTGACAATACTTGTTTTACGTTATTGGCACAGGAGGTAATATAATATGTATCTGCTCTTTATTGCAGTTGCGCCTGCGGTGGCGTTGCTCCTGTTTTTCTATACAAGGGACAGACGCGAAAAAGAACCTGCCGGAATGTTGTTTAAGGCATTTGTATTAGGCGCGTTGTCCATTATTCCTGCCTTTTTAATTGAAACAGCCGCAAAAGCAGATTTCAATCCGGCAGATGAGTTCTCGAGGCTGCTTTCAGCCGGTTATTCGGCTTTTATTGTCGCAGGACTTATCGAGGAAGGACTTAAATTTTTTATATTTTATTTTTTCTTCTGGAGAAACAGAGAGTTCAATGAGATGTTTGACGGCATCGTATATTCGGTATTCATAGCGCTGGGGTTCGCCACACTTGAGAATATCCTGTATGCCGTAAGCGGCGGAACGGGCGTAGCAGTAATGAGGGCGTTGACCGCTGTTCCAGCACATGCTTTGTTTGGGGCTTCGATGGGTTACTATTTCGGACTTGCCAGGTTCACTGGCTTTCAGCGCAAAAATGCGTTTCTCGCAGCTGCTTTTTTTACTCCTGTTATACTTCACGGCATATATGATTTTATTCTATTATCCCAGAATATGGTCATTCTGCTGACTTTTATCCCGTATATGATATTCCTCTGGATAAGGGCGCTCAGACAGATGAGGAGATTGTCCGACTGGCAGCGATGATTTGCGGCTATCGGGCAATCACTGTATAATATTGTATATGTGTGCGGTTGCGGTTGTAAAATGCAGGGATTACGATATCCGCAGAATCAGGGCTGCTCTTGACGAGGCAGTAGGTCTGATCGGCGGAATGAAGGCATTCGTGAAGCAGGGATCCAGAGTGGCGCTCAAGCCTAATCTTGTAAGGCGTGCTACGCCGGATGAATCTGCGACGACTCATCCCGCTATCATAGAGGTATTGGCCGCGATGGTCATCGAAGCTGGAGGACAGCCTTTTATTATTGACAGTCCTGGAGTACTTTTTAATGATGATATGCTGCCGGATTATTACAGAGTCACCGGTATGTCGGACGCTGCAGAAAAATCAGGTGCAGTCCTTGACTACGATACGACTGGCATTACAATCGACAATCCCCGCGCTCAATACCTTAAAAGGATGACCATATTAAAATCGCTTGCTGATGCTGATGTTATCATCAATGTGCCCAAGCTCAAGACACATTGGCTGATGGGGTTTTCATGCGCGGTGAAGAACATGTTCGGGGCCATTCCGGGATTGCTCAAGGCCGAATACCACTTAAGGATGCCTGATTACGACATGTTTGCCGATGCGCTGATAGATACTTTTCTTGCAGTAAGACCTTCGCTGAATATCGTCGATGCGGTGGTGGGCATGGAAGGCAATGGCCCCACCGCCGGGAATAGCAAGGATATTGGCTTGATCATAGCCGGTTGCGACGGTTTTGAAGTGGATATCGCTGCCTCGACCGTTATCGGGATCGACCCTCAGCTGATATATACTGTCAGGAGGGCGTTTGAAAGGGGGTTATGCGTCTGCTCGCATAAAGATATAGACATTTTAGGCGCGGGTATCGATGGTAATATTATTGATGATTATGATGTCCCGCAGCTTGATACATTGCACTCAGTCCAGTTTTTTCAAAGAGGGGTGCTCAAGTTTTTTTCGAATCTTATAAAACCATCGCCGGTCTTTTTATATGACAAATGCAAAGGATGCGGCGAGTGTGAACGATCATGCCCCGCCGGGGTAATCAGACTTGAAGGAGGTAAACCTCGTCTCGACAGGAAGAAATGCATCAGATGCTTTTGTTGCCAGGAATTTTGCCCGTTCAAGGCTGTTGCGGTCAAGCGGGTCTTACCGCTAAACAGGCTTATCGGCCATACAAAAGAGACAGGAGATCATAAAAAGAGGCGGGAGGATTATGAGAATAGACAGGGATAAGGTTTTATCTCAATTTATCGAACTGATTTCTATTGACAGCCTATCAAAAAAGGAAAGCAAGATGGTTGCCTTCATAAGGTCCAAGCTTGAGACGCTGGGGCTTGATGTTGTGGAAGATGGCACCGGAGCCGCCATAGGCGGAGAAACAGGCAATCTCATATGCCGCGTCAAGGGCGTCGGTCAAGGTGATCCTCGAATACCGGCGATACTGTTCGCAGCCCATATGGATACGGTTGTACCAGGTGAATCCAAACGCTTTGCCATAAACGGCGATATTATCTCAAGCGATGGTACGACCATACTCGGCGGCGATGATGCCGCCGGGATAACATGTATGCTTGAAGCCATCCGGATAATACATGACAATGGCATTCCACATGGCGATATCGTTCTGGTTTTTACAGCAGCGGAAGAGATCGGTCTTTTCGGTTCTAAAAACCTGGATTATTCACTATTCAAAGCCGATTACGGGTTTGTGATGGACCACGGCGGACCTATAGGCTGTGCGGCCTCTATCGCTCCGTACCAGTATATCATCGAAGTTGATATTAAAGGCAAGGCTGCGCATGCCGGCATCGAGCCCGAAAAAGGGATCAGCGCCATACAGGCGGCGTCCGATGCCATTGCCGGGATGAAACTGGGAAGGATAGATTTCGAGACGACTGCCAATATCGGATTGATCAATGGAGGAACCGCAATCAATATAGTATGCGAGCACGTCAATTTGAAATGTGATGTGAGGAGCATTGACCGCGCTAAACTCGAAGAGCAGGTCGCGCATATGAAAGGGCGCTTTGAGGCTTCGGCTGTAAAATATGGCGCGAGCGTAAGTTTTAAGACTGAATTCATGTATTCCGGATTTAACATCAGCAGCGACGACCCGGTTGTGGTACTGTTCAAAAAGGGCGCCGCCAAAGCAGGTCTTGAGATGATCCTTGATGCGACGGGGGGCGGCAGCGATACTAATATATTCAACTCAAAGGGCATACCTTCTTTAAACGTGAGTGTAGGTATGGAGGATGTCCATAGTTGCAGTGAATGGATAGATATCGGTAATGTGGTGAAAGCAGTGCGGTTATTGCTTGGAATCATAGAGGCGGCTGCAGAAGGGGGAGAACGATAATGATAAAAAAAATCGGGGTTATTACGGGCGGCGGCGATTGCCCGGGGCTTAACGCCGTGCTCAGGGCGGTCGTAAAGACTGCGATGTTCCGGTACGGCTGCAGGGTCATAGGATTCAGGGACAGCTACAGGGGGATGGTCTTGAACGATTATATGGAATTCGGCCCAAACGATGTATCCGGTATCCTGGATAAAGGCGGCACCATCTTAGGGACATCCAACCGTGACAATCCGTTTCACTTCAGAGTCAGCGAATCTGATGGGGATCAATATGCGGATATGTCGGATACCGTAATCGGGAACGTCAAAGCCCTGGGCCTGGATTGTATGATAATGATAGGAGGGGACGGCACGCTTACAAGCGCCAGGGATTTTCACAGAAAAGGCATGAATGTGGTAGGCGTGCCCAAAACAATAGATAATGACCTTTCGGCAACAGACCTTACATTCGGTTTCATGACCGCAGTCGATACTGCCACAGAGGCTGTCGACAAACTCCATTCGACGGCAGAATCCCATCACAGGGTAATGGTCCTGGAGGTCATGGGAAGGTATGCTGGCTGGATTGCCCTTGAAGCAGGCATTGCGGGCGGCGCTGATGTGATCCTGATACCGGAGCTGCCTTTTGATATATGCAGGGTCGCCCAAAAAGTAACAGAACGTAAGAATGCCGGCAAACACTTCAGTATACTTATCGTGGCCGAAGGAGCAAAACCTGCGGGCGGTGAGCAGACCGTATGCCGGGTGGATGCGAATAGCCCGGATCCTGTGAAACTTGGCGGCGTTGGCAATAAGGTTGCCGCTGAATTAGAGAAACTTACAGGTATCGAGACCAGAGTGACCGTATTGGGACACTTGCAGAGGGGCGGCAGACCCAATCCATTTGACAGGGTGCTCTGCACAAGATTCGGGGTCGCAGCGGTGGAGTTGGCGAATGACGGTGTGTTCGGGCATATGGTAGGCCTCCGTGGAAATGAAATCAAACCTGTCCCGCTTGAGGACGCGGTAGGCAGACTAAAAACAGTACCGCTTGATTCGGAGCTTATAAGGATTGCCAGAAGCATAGGTGTGAGCTTCGGGAATTAGTCTTTGCATATTTGTTGAATTCATGTAAAAAATAGCATTGCAGCTACCTGAAATGCAGCATCGGGAGATTGTTAAAAATTTGTTCAATTTGCCCTGCGCTATTGAAATGGATTATGAAATAGTTTACAATAGACGATGAAAATTAATCTGGTAAATACATACAGGAGGTAGTGATATGGCAGTGAAAATTGGCATTAATGGTTTTGGAAGGATCGGGAGGCTTGTTCTGAGGGCGGCCGTAGATAATCCAGGGGTTGAAATCAAAGGCATTAACGATCCGTTTATCGACCTCGATTATATGAAATATATGCTCAGGTATGACAGTGTCCATAGGGAATTCCAGGGGACTATCGAAGTCAAGGGCGATAAGCTGGTAGTCAACGGCAATCCTATAAGCGTATATGGAATCAAGGAGCCGTCAGAGATCCCATGGAGTGAATGCGGAGCCGAATATGTCATCGAATCATCAGGCGCGTTCACAACATTGGAAAAGGCGTCGGCACACCTGAAGGGAGGAGCAAAAAAGGTAATAATAAGCGCTCCTTCGAGTGATGCTCCGATGTTTGTGATGGGCGTCAATAATCAAAAATACTCCAAGGAAATGAACGTGGTTTCAAATGCTTCGTGTACCACCAACTGTCTTGCTCCGCTCGTAAAAGTGGTAAATGACAAATTCGGGATTATCGAAGGTCTGATGACCACCGTTCATGCAGTCACCGCGACGCAGAAAACCGTTGACGGACCGTCCAAGAAGGATTGGCGCGGCGGGCGCGCAGCCGACTATAATATCATCCCGTCATCTACGGGCGCCGCAAAAGCGGTAGGCAAGGTCATTCCCGAGATGAACGGCAAGTTGACGGGCATGGCATTCAGAGTACCGGTAGCCGACGTATCTGTCGTCGACCTTACATGCCGTCTTGAAAAACCCGCTTCATATGATGATATCAAGGCAGCTGTCAAAAAGGCTTCCGAAAACGAAATGAAGGGCATTCTCGCCTACACTGAAGATGAAGTTGTTTCCTCTGATTTCATACACAATTCGAATACCTGCATATTTGATGCAAAAGCAGGGATAGCGCTGAATAACAACTTTGTGAAACTTGTCGCATGGTACGATAACGAATGGGGTTATTCGTGCAAGACAGTAGATATGGTTCTGTATATGGCGAAGGTCGATTCAAAGTAAGCGTGACGTACAGGTATCATAAGAGGAGGCAATCCCTATGGGTATGATGAATAAAAAGACTATTGAAGATATTGAGGTAAAAGGTAAGAAAGTACTTGTCAGGGTCGATTTTAACGTGCCTCTTGATGAGAATCTTAAAATCACCGATGACAGGAGGATAGTGGGCGCTCTCCCGACTATAAAATACCTTATCGGCCACGGGGCCAAGACAATACTGGTTTCTCACCTTGGCAGGCCGAAAAGCGGTTTTGAAGACAAATTCAGCATGAAGCCGACAGTGGCAAGACTTGCTGAATTGCTTGGACAATCCATCATCATGGCTTCTGACGTCATAGGCCAGGATGCCAAAGCCAAGGCTGCCGCCCTTAAGGACGGGGAAGTCCTGATGCTGGAGAATGTCAGATTCCATAAGGAAGAAGAGAAAAATGACCCTGCGT
>CAYWGM010000038.1:0-2329 GCA_964457875.1 uncultured Eubacteriales bacterium
ATGCTTTTATTATCTGTTTATCTGCAGTGGATTGTCAAGCATTCAGGCATCAATTCCGGTCATACATATCGTACGTCATGATTATAGCCTTGGCCACGATTTTCATCGGAGTACGCGTATCCATGCTCCTTTTGCGCATCTTCTCATATGCCTGCGTCTCGCTGAGGCCTTCACGCTCCATGATTATCCACTTGGCGCGCTCCACCTGTTTCCTTGTTTCATAATTATCGGTCATCGTCCTCAATTTCATGTCAAGGTCGGTGATGCGTCTGAAATTCAAGAGCGCTGAGCCGATTGTATTCAGCAGGATAGCGGGATTGACCGGTTTCACGCAGATATGAAGGATCCGTGAAGCGGCGACCAGATCGGTATACGCGCCGCTCCTCTGATTATCGAGTACTATGCATGCGCAAAGTAGTTCACCATCGATGGTCTGCAGGGTTTTCGTCAGTTCGCCGGGCGGCATCGAGGTATCAACGACGGCAAAGTCCGGATGGAGCGACCTTATAAGCCTCAGCATCGTCGAAGGGTCTGCGCAGTTGCCGATAAAAAAGTAACCGGAAGGATTTATCATATTCCTTACGGCGATTTGGACAGGATTCTCGGATGTCGCGACTATATATTTTTCTCCTGCCATCCGTTCGGACCTCCACGTCTTATCTTACATATTATATAATTACATAATATAAATTTAAAACAAATATTAAAAACAGTGCAACGGTGAAGCGTGAAGGAATAAATCCGCCTTAAATCAACGCAATTGTGCGAGAAAGACGTATATGGCCGTTGATGCACACAATGTCCCGATGTTATAATTTTCAAAAATTAACCTGAAAAATAAGCGAAGGCGCTTATCATGGCTCTCAAACCATGGTAGGCGTCTTTTTTATTAAGCAGAAAAACAAGGAGGTAATATGACAGACAGCATCAACACTGGCGACACTACTTTTATAATGATTTCCGCCGCTCTTGTTTTCATTATGACGCCGGGGCTTGCGCTATTTTACGGAGGGATGGTCAGGAAGAAAAATGTCCTGAACACTATGATGAATTCATATATCATCATTGCGCTGATATCCATCCAGTGGGTGCTCATAGGCTATACACTGGCATTCGGGCCGGACAGAGGCGGAATAATCGGCAGCCTGCAATGGCTGGGCTTCAACGGGGTGGGGGCGCCTCCGAATGCCGATTATGCCGGAACCATCCCGCACTCGGCGTTTGCAATATACCAGATGATGTTCGCCGTAATAACGCCTGCGCTTATTACCGGTGCTATTGCAGAAAGAATGAGGTTTTCAGCGTTTTTAATATTTAGCGTATGCTGGGCAACTCTAGTCTACGATCCTCTGGCACACTGGATCTGGGCGACCGGCGGATGGTTGAGGAACATGGGTGCGCTGGATTTCGCCGGAGGGAATGTCGTGCATATAAGCTCCGGAGTCTCAGGACTCGTGGCTGCATTGGTCCTCGGGCACAGAAAGGGGTACAGGTCGGTATCCATGCTTCCGCATAATATTCCCTTCGTACTGCTGGGTGCGGCGATACTCTGGTTTGGTTGGTTCGGCTTCAATGCAGGCAGCGCTTTGAGTGCCAACGGTACGGCAGTGAATGCATTTGCGGTCACAAATACCTCCGCTGCAGCCGCATTATTATCATGGGTGATAATCGAACGCATCCACCGGGGCAAATCGACTCTTTTGGGATCAGCTACGGGCGCAGTGGCAGGTCTTGTTGCCATAACGCCGGCTGCCGGTTTTGTAAGCCCTGCGGCAGCGATATTCATCGGCCTCGCAGTTAGTCCGTTATGCTATTTCACCATATGCACCGTCAAGTCAAAATTCGGTTATGACGACTCGCTTGACGCGTTCGGGTGCCATGGGATAGGCGGCATATGGGGATCGCTCGCAACAGGGCTTTTTTCCAGCAAAGCGATAAACCCGGCCGGCGCTGACGGATTGCTTTTGGGCAATACCACCCAACTCGGGATACAAGCCCTTGGAGTTGTTATAACAATAGCAGTATCCGGATTGCTCACCTATATGATTTTAAAAGCTATCTCGGTATTCACAAAACTGCGCGTCTCAGAGGCGGAAGAAGAAAAAGGGCTGGATATGGCACAACATGGCGAAGATGCTTATCCGTATTTCACGACAGACGATATTTTATCAGTATGACACAGAATCGGCATGCCTGGCTGCAAAACGGCCTATCCTCGTAACAGCTTCTTTTATATTGTCGAGAGAATTGGCATACGTAGCCCTTATAAAGCCCTCGCCGCATTGCCCGAAAGAGTTGCCCGGAACGACAAGGACCCTTTCCTCGGACA
>CAYWGM010000038.1:2429-15681 GCA_964457875.1 uncultured Eubacteriales bacterium
TGATGTATCTTCTTCATTGCGTCAATCAATACCTGCGGGCCGCAAGCATACCCGAGCCTCCACCCCGTCATAGCGAACGCTTTCGAAAAACCGTTCACAACAACGGTCTTTTGTTTCATCCCCGGGAATGACGCAATAGATACATGATGCCCTTTATATGTCAATTCCGAATATACTTCGTCGGATATCACAACAATATCCTTACCGGCAAGCACGCCGACTATCTTTTCAAGGTCGTCACGCTCCATTATGGCGCCGGTGGGATTATTCGGGAAAGGGACGATCACGACTTTAGTTCGGGCAGAAACAGCCGGTGCGAGCAAATCAGGCGTGAGCCTGAACTGATCCTTATCGGTAAGCTCCACTATTACGGGAGTTCCGCCGCAGAAACGCGCACAGCCTTTATAGGCGACAAAGCAGGGTTCGGGGATAACGACCTCATCACCGGGACCGATCAGGGCGCGTAAAGTGACATCTATGGCTTCGCTGCCTCCTACGGTGACAAGTATCTCTGTAGAAGGGTCGTATTCGAGCCCGTATTTGCTTTTATAATAACTCGAAATTTCTTCTCTCAACTCGATAAAACCTGAATTAGAGGAATAATGCGTATGCCCTTCCTCGAGAGAACGTATCCCTGCTTTCCTTATAACCGAAGGCGTGACAAAATCAGGTTCTCCGATACCAAGAGATATCGCATCCTTCATCTCATTCATCATATCGAAGTATTTTCTGATACCTGAAGGCGGGACTTCGTCAACATTAGGCAAAATCATTTTTGACAGGTCGGTCATGTCAAGTCCTGACTCTCTCAAGCCGTTTCCTCTTCATCATCCGAACTTATATAACTCTCAAGTTGGGATTCATATTTTTTAAGGGTGTTGGCCACCTCTGTTTTTAATCTTTTTATTTCTTGCTTAATATCCACCAGTTTTTCTTTTTCCGACTCAATCGATTTTTCAAGTTCGACCTTTTCGTCGCTTACCTGTGAACGCGCGTCGTCCAACATCATTTCAGCCTTTTCCTGGGCGCGCAGGAGTATTTCAGCCACTTTGGCCCTGTCTTCATTGATCTTATCAGACCTTGCGGCGATCTCTTCATAACGCTGGCGGTTCTCCCTGGATTGATTCTTCAATTCAAGGATCTCATCGTCTTTCTCTTTCAGCTTATCGTCAAATTCGCGGAGCATCTTTTCAATATAATTATTGACGTCGCTCCTTTTAAACCCGAACATCGAAGTACCAAAACGCTTTACTCCCGGCATCGGAATCCCCCTCCACCCAAGTATTCATCAGTATGATCCAACAAAGTACAATTAAGCCTATTTTAACACATTAACTTTTAAGCCGCAAGAATACCAAGTCCGTAATAACTATTCAGCAAAGACGATGATCCTGACCTTTTTACCTTCCAGGACAACATAAAACCTTTCACCGATGGACACAGGCTTCGATGCGGTCTTGAAAGAAATCCCATTCTTGATTCCGGATACCTCAAACCCCGATCCGAACCCAGGCACCGGCTGTATAATATATATCCCGCCATCCCATGCGATATACACATCTTCAGGTTTATACCGCCCGCCCAGACTGGTCTCTCCGAGTATGCCTTTTTTCAAAGACGCGAGCCCTGCGATGAATACGGTATCTATAAGACCATCGCCGTCTGCGTGCGCAGTGTAAATCACATCGTCCATATCCGCGCCCAGGAGCATGGATTTCACAGGGATATTCATAACGGAAGAGCTGCCCGTCTTCCCATCCCTCGCATAGGTCTTGCCGGCCGCGGTGGTATACAGCAGCACGTCCGAGTATTGCAGTTCCAGTAATCGCGTGGTGTTATTAAGCGCCGTTACATAAGCCAGCTTGTCCATGATATTGAATCTGTATATTAATGATAATTTCTCGCTCTTTTTAATCCTTACATAAACCACATTGGTAAGGGCCGATACCTGTATATCGGTGACCACGCAGTGGGGCGGCAATTTTTGTATCGCCGGATAGTAGTTTACCGCACCCGATTCGGCATCACACGTACCGATATGCGCCGATACCGTCTTGCCGTCAGCAGCTTTTGCAATTTCCGCAAAAATGACCATCTCCCTGTCAGGAAGCCATCTGTAGTACGAAGGCGCACTTTTTGCGGGGGCAATTTCTTTCAGAACCCTTCCGTTGCCTGTATCCACTATCAAAAGCTTTCCGTCGTCTATACAAGCTGCGTGCAAGCCGCTGCAGGACACCGCAACCGGGCCGGCGTCACCGGGAAGCGTGAATCCGCGGCTGCGCAATATGCCGTTGTGCATGTCTGCTGATACGGCAGTGAACGAATTCCGGTTGGGAAGATAAACAAATTCAACAAAAGCAAGAAGAATTATCTGTGCGATCAAAGAAAATACGATCCACCTAAGCACCCTTTTAAATACCGATATCTTCCTCCCTGATTTCTTCCTTCGCGCCGCATCCTTCATCCGCCGCCACCAGTCAGCACGCCCGAAGGCGGCATTACCAGAAATGCCGTAGGCACTGTCCTTTCTCCAAGCTTGTCGGAAGGCCGGTTTATTATCCTGCCGTTGAAATACATGGTCGATGAAGATCCTCCGTCAAGATTGACAGCATTCACCGCACCGAATTCCAGCATTATCTCCTGCACGTCCTTCAGCGTAGCTCCGATCGAAGACAGGCTCCTTCCGTTTATTACGAGCAGAAGCACCTCACCGTTGGCGCGCTGCCCCATAACGGTCCTGGGCCCTATGCCCCAGCCGCCGTCGCCTTTCTTGATAGTAGGTTTGCCGTTCACCACAAGGGGGGGCCCGAAGCTGACGCCTTCCTTCACGCCGTACGACCTCAGTTGTTTGATGGTGTGCCTGCCCACGATCAGCATGCCTTTATTTGTAAATGCCACAGTCTCCAGCTTGATATTCTCGCTGCCGGACGAATTATAAATCAGCTTGCCGTTATGAAAGATGAATCCCATGGGAGAACCGCCTGTCCCCGTCCAGCCCTGGTCCATGAAACCGCCGGCGTTGACGGCGGCAACGGCGCCCGCTTTTCTCGCTATCACACTTGTGGTCTCTCCGGATTTGGGCATCTTGCCGGAATATCCCGCCACTATCCTCCGGGGATCCGATACGATCAGCATTTTGCCGTTGTAATCGCCGCCCTTGATATCATACAGGGAAAGCTTGTTGCTCTTCGTCGTGCCAAAGTCAAGTATCCGCAGGCTTTCCCCGTCTTCCGCGGGATCCTCGGCATATGAACCGTCCAATAACGACATGATCCGCTCTTCGGAAAGAAAGAAACTTGCAATATACCTATGGCGCAAAGTGCTCCACGAAGCTCCGACAACAGTTACTTTGATGTCATGGAACGGTCCGTGGAACACAAGCATCGGAAGTGTGACGGCGGTAAATATGATCTCGAAAGCAAGAAAAATCAGAAGCTTTTTATATCGCCCATGCCCGCGCCTGCTCCCGCGCCCGCGTCCGCGTCGCGCAGCAGGCTTCTCCGCGGGTATGGACACAGGTTTCACAACTGTTTGCTGTATATCTACCATCCCCTCAAATAAGACAAACCCTCAAATAATTAAAATAGTATATTGCAATAATAGTAAGTAGTAAATATCGTAAGCATTATAAGCATTATGGATGCAAAACGCAATACGCAATACGCAATACGATATACGATATACGATATAAATGATGATGGAGGCAGCTTATGCATTTCGTAGGCAGAATAAGGGTCATTCCGGCAGTGCCTGAGCAGTTATCGCGCTTATCCGACATCGCATATAACCTGTGGTGGACATGGAATCCCGAGATACTCGATATCTTCAGTCAACTGGACGGCGACCTATGGGAACGTACGGAAATGAATCCCGTCCGTTTTATTCATGAAATCAGCCGGGAAAAACTCGCAGAAAAAGCATGCGATCCAGGTTATATGTCACTATACCGCAAAAGAGAGGAAATTTTCAACTCATATCTGACGTCCGGCGGGACGGCGTGGTTTGCGCGCAAACACCACGACAGGAAGGACCATATGCTGGCATATTTTTCGGCAGAGTACGGCCTGACTGAGATATTGCCGATCTACTCGGGCGGTCTCGGCGTACTCTCGGGCGATTTCTGCAAATCGGCCAGCGATCTGGGAATGCCATTCACGGCAATAGGTCTGTTCTACAGGAACGGCTACTTTGAACAACGTATCGGACACGACGGCCGGCAGTATAACAATTATCCATCCCTTGACCTGCAGGATCTTCCCGTTTTGCCTGTGACCGACGCCAACGGGACGAATATGCGCATCAGTGTGGACATGGCAGGCAGAACAGTGCATGCCGGCATATGGAAGGTAAGGATCGGGCGAATTGAACTCTTTCTGATGGATACCGATACGGAACAAAACGATCCGCAGGATCGTCTAATTACTTCAAGGCTTTACGGAGGCGATCAGGAAACAAGGATACAACAGGAGATATTGCTGGGAATAGGAGGAATCAGACTGCTTGACGCCATGGACGTCAAGCCCTCGGTCTGCCATATGAACGAAGGCCATTCCGCATTCATGGGGCTTGAAATGACCAGGAAACTGATGGAGCGTCATGGTCTCAACTTCCGCACGGCGAAGGAGGCCGCCAGGTCGTCGATAGCCTTCACGACCCATACCCCGGTGCCAGCAGGGAACGATGTATTTCCCGTATGGATGATCGAAAGATATTTCAGCCGTTATTGGGAGTCATTGGGCATCAGCAGGCAGGAATTTATGATGCTTGGCTTAAAACCTGACGACTACCAGAATTTCAATATGTCCGTCCTCGCGCTGAATCTCGCCGGGAAAACAAACGGCGTCAGCCAATTGCACGGAGCTGTCACAAGAACCCTGTATTCCGGCCTCTGGCCAGGAATCCCCGAAAGCGAGGTACCCATAACGCACATTACTAACGGTATCCATACGCTCACATGGCTCTCGAGACCCTTCAGGGAAATATTCGACCAATACCTTCCGGATGGCTGGAAATCGAACATCCCGGCAAGAGACACCTGGAATGCGGCGGCGCAAATCCCCGCGGGTACTTTATGGAAAGCACATTGTGCCCTTAAGAAAACAATGATAGGATTTATCCGGGAAAAGGTGCGGGAACAGCGGATCAACAACGGAGAAACCGCCGACGGCATCAGGGATGCGGATTCGCTGCTCGATCCTGACGCGCTTACAATAGGATTTGCGAGACGTTTTGCTACTTATAAGAGGGCGAACCTGATATTCAGGGACTTCTGCAGGATCACACGTCTGCTTGGCGACAGTAAAAGGCCTGTCCAGATAATATTCGCGGGGAAGGCCCACCCCGCCGATAAGCCTGCGCAGGAAGTAATCAGGCAGATAGTCGGTTTATCGGGTCAAGGAACCTTCAAAGGGAAGATAGTCGTCCTGGAGAACTATAACATGGCAGTCGCCAGATACCTGTCGCAGGGCGCCGATATCTGGCTGAACAATCCGAGACGCCCGCTCGAGGCAAGCGGCACAAGCGGTCAGAAGGCTTGCATAAACGGGGTCATAAACTTCAGTGTGCTTGACGGATGGTGGTGCGAAGGTTATAATAATTCGAACGGCTGGTCCATCGGCGACAAGGCATATTATGAGGATGAAATGCTGCAGGATAACTCCGACAGCAATTCTATATACGAGATACTTGAAGACAGCATCATACCTTCGTTTTATGACAGGGATCAGGATGGCGTCCCTCTGAAATGGGTAGATATTATGAAAGAATCGATAAGCTCACTTGCATATTACTTTAATACCGACAGAGCCATGGCCGAGTATTTCGAAAAGATATACCTCCCGCTCGAAGAGAATACACGGAGGCTGTCTGCCGATAATTACCGCATGGCATCCCATATGGTCGAATGGAAGTCCTTTATAGCTCAAAACTGGTCACAGACAAAGATAATCGATACCTCGGCAGCCGATGAAAGGCAGGATTGCGTCATATCAAGCGGAGAACCTTTGAAATTGAGTATGACGGTTGATTTGTGCAAGATACCCCCCGAATCAGTTAAAGCCGAACTGGTATATGGCCATATTGCAAAATCAGGTAATAACACTGCCTTTAAAATAAAAGAAATGTCACGCGAAGAAACATCGCAAAGCAATATCTGCCGGTATTCTACGGAAATACGCCTCGATGAGGGCGGCGAATTCGGCTATACGTTCAGGATACTTCCGTATCATCCGCTGTTGATAGATAAATTCGACGCAAAACAGGCAAGGTGGGCAAACCAATGAAACAAGGTGACCGGATCCTGCATGCTATCCGGAAAACAATCTTCATATCGGTATCCCTGATATTCATAACATCACCATGTCAGGCATTTGTGGAGCAACCGCCCGGCATACTGGCGGAAGTGAGCCAGCCGCATGCCGTAAGTGCGGAAGCGGCGATATTGATAGATACGACGCACGGCCAGGTGCTTTTCGGTAAAAATATCTCCGGCCATATAGTCGCTTCTTTTGCAAATAGGCTGATGACAGCCCACCTCGCAATTGAAAGGATGAAACCGGATTCCACGGTTGTAATAAGTAAAGAATCGCTGGCGGATAAAAAACCCGCCATATTGCTCGAAGCCGGAGATAAGAGACCGCTGGAGTATCTCATTGCCGCTATTTTCCTCACCGGTTCCAATGATGCCGCCAACGCTGTTGCAGAGTATACGGGAGCCGATATGGGCAAATTCGTGGAAATGATGAATAATGAGGCCCATGAATTAAATATGGCTGACAGCCTGTTCTCAAGCCCATCGGTGTTATCAGAGCCCCCAGGGCATACCACCGCGTCCGATTTGGCCGTATTGATGCGGCATGCGCTCGGCAACCCGGCCTTCAACAGGATATTTTCCTTTGAGGCTTTGTCCTGGCAGCTGAAACAAGGCTATAAGATATATACCAATCCAAATACGATGTTCTGGAGTTATGACGGAGTGGACGGAGGTACAGCCGATTTGTCGGTCAAAAACAAAGTGAGCGCCGTTACCTGTGTGACAAGGGCGAACCGGAGACTCATATGCATCGTATTGAATTCGGATACCGACAGCGTATTCGAAGATTCCGCCATGATACTTGACTATGGATTTGCCGGCTACCGAAAGTCCATGCTCCTGTCCAAGGACGAAATCGTTCAGAAGATACAGGTGTCAGATATCGAAGTGGGGCTCATCAGCAACAGCGATATTTATTATACCCACCCGACAGGCGACAGCTTTATGTCCGATGTGCAGTTCGATATATCGAGGGATATCGCGATTCCTATCGTAAAGACGAAAATCATAGGTACTGCCAAATACACACTCGGGGACAACACGGTTATAACGGTGAACCTATACCCCGATAAGGAAATCCTCCCGCCTGACAATATCTTCACATCACTGAAAAAGAAGTTTGCGGAAAACCAGGACATCCTCTTTTTGGTGTACTTCCTGGCAATCATCGAAGCATTATTGATACTCACGGGCGCCGTCAGGCTCATTCGCAAATTCGTCGTAAAGTAAAATCCATAAAATCATGATTTGCCGCACCTCGAACCCAATCTTGCCAAAAGCTTATTAGACTCCATTATATCTGCTATTTCGCAATTGTTAGAACAGTTATTGCATTCGTGGGTCCTGACTTCATATTCCTTATCGGCGGAATCAAACCCTTTGAACTTTGTCAGGCGCTTATCCCCTCCTGTCTTCTCCCCCGCAAGCAAAGCGGCGCCGAACGCTCCCATCACGTCGTGATGCCGCGGAACGGTGACCTTCTTATTTAAAAGCTTCTCAAAGGCTGCAACCATGCCTTGATTTGCCGCCACGCCACCCTGGAACACCACCGGTTCATGGATATCCCTGTTTCTTGCAAGGTTGCTGAGATAATTCCTGACAAGGGCTTCGCACAATCCGGACAAGATATCCTCCGTCCTGTGGCCCGCCTGCTGTTTATGGATCATGTCGGATTCGGCGAAGACGGCGCAGCGGCCTGCTATCCTGACCGGGAAGCTTGACCGCAGGGCATGGGCGCCGAACTCCCCTATGGGTATCCCGAGCCTCGCAGCCTGTCTGTCAAGAAAAGAGCCGGTGCCGGCCGCGCAGACGGTATTCATGGCAAAGTCAATAACAGCGCCGTCTTCTACGAATATGATCTTCGAATCCTGCCCGCCTATTTCCAGGATCGTCCTGACATCCGGAATCGCCCTCATCGCTGCCGCAGCCTGCGCGGTTATCTCATTCTTCACGATATCACAACCTGTTATGACCTCCACGATACGCCGGCCGCTCCCGGTCGCGCCGCATGCGCCGATCGGCATACCTTGGCATTGCCGCCCCATGAAATCCCTTATTTCCGCAAGTCCCTCGCATAATACCTCTATAGGGCGACCGCTCGTATGGATATATATCTTTTTAATAATTTCCCCGCATGGGTCGAGCAGGACCAGATTTGTACTTACCGATCCGACATCAATACCGAGAGAACACCCCTGCACGCTTCTTTTTCCTCCTCATGCGCATCAGATCCACAAACGCTTCCAGCCTTGTCATGCACCCCGCTTCCCCTGTCATCTCATCGACCACAAGCGACAGCGCCGGTATGCCATAATCCTCCTGCACCCTGCGGAGTATGCTTTTGGCCGCTATCTCCGGCATGCAGGTCATAGGGAATATGTGCAGTATGCCATCGTAGCCTTTTTGGGCATATAAGACGCTGTTGCCTATGGTCTCCACGGCATGACCGCCGATCGCCGCGCCGAGATAAGGGCGCGCGGCCTTGATGCGGCTATCAATATCATAACCGCATCCCGGCACAAGGTTTCTTAAGATATGCCCGAAGACCCAGCAGCTCAATGTGACATACCTGTCGACCTCCACGCCCATATTGCCCAATATGGCGTCCGCATTAAAACTCGACGCCGTTTCAATAGTGGTGTATATTTCCCCCACAATCCCTAATTTCAATACTTCCGCCGGATCACAACCATCTGTATCGATGTTTTCCAATTCGGAGATGCTGTTTTTCAAGGAATGAATGACGGCGTCGGTACCGCGCAGCGAAAAGGCTTTATCCCTGAATCCTCCGTATATGCGGTCAGTGCGGCCTTTTTCCGATTCTACGGGCCTTTTTTTATAAGCCAGGCTCTCAAATCTGTCCATCAAAAGCATAATACTCAGCGCGTTCTTGACCGCATGCACAATATCGGACATTCTCCGTCCGCCGGTCATTTTCCTGAGGTTTGTAAAAAACATGCCATGGTTTTCACCCGGCTGGTCAAACAGCACAAAATCGGGGCGGCAGCCCATATCGGCCAGTATCCGCTTCTGCATCTCGCAATAATAACCGAAGCGGCACGGCCCCCTTCCCCCGACGGCCAAAACGGCATCGGCGCCGCGCATACACGCGTCATAAATATTGCCGATAGTTATCTTCAGCGGAAGGCATGCGGCTTCGGGTGCATGCATCGCCCCGCGCACAAGCGCGTCTCTTATGCCGTGGGACGGTATGACATAATCCACTCCGATGTCATCTAACAAGGATTTTACCGGTATGAACAAATTGCCCAAGTGAGGGAAGGTGACTGTCATATAATTATTTTTTCACATGCAACATAATTTATGCCTGACTAGCCTTGCCATGCCTGACAATCAGGTCGGCAAACGCTTCGATGCGCGTTTCAACGCCCGCATCACCGGAATGCTCGTCAACAACCATCATCATCAAAGGGATTCCGGAGGACTTTTTCAAATGCTGCCCGATAATATATGAAATGAACGAATCGACGCCGCAGCCGAACGACATCACATAAATCATACCATCGACCTTTTCATTGAACACAAGTTCATCCGCCATCTCCATGGCGTCATTGCCGAATTGCCAGAAGATCCTTTTTTCGCAGGCACGTGCTTCCTTATGCCTGCATACCCGCCGTTCATCCCCATTAGAACGCCGGTTAACGGACGGATTCGCCGGCGCCGCTGTTACGGCTTTAATTCCATACGAACTCAATTTCCTAAGCAGATCCATATTAAGATACGGATCGGATAAATTATATATATGGCCGACGATACCTATCTTCAGGCCCGAAGCGCCAATGTCGCCGCAATCGCTGTTGATGCCGCCGCCACATTGACTTATTGCCTCTCTAAAAGCCGCTTTCGCTTCTCCGTCTCTGAAACCGAGATACCGGGCAATATCAACAAAGAATTGCCTGATGCCCCTGCCGTTCTTCCACAGGTTGATTTCGCAATCTATCATAGGCGGAAGGCCTTTCAGCGAGCTTCTGACCATATCGGGCAGAGCCGCCATTTTGGGGCATACGTATTCACGCCGGCAAATGCTTGTTATTCTTGGTATCAGCAGATAATCGACTCTTCCGGCCAGATCGAGAACATGGCCGTGAAACAGCTTGACAGGCAGACACGCCTCATCGACACAGGTTCTGAGGCCTTCGTCAAGTATGGGTTTTGTCGTTTCACATGAAGGAACGGCGATAACGCCGAGCCGTTCAAAAAAAGACCGGCATATATCATAATAAAGATAGAAAAACAATCCACGGGGTATGCCTACCGTACAACCGATTGCAGCCATTTTTCATCCGATCCCCTGTTGCGTTATTCAGCCACAGTCTGACAGTGCGCGCGGCGACTTGTATGGCCACCCCGTATTTTAACCAGTATAAGATTATTTTATAGCCCATACGATAATATAAGCTATTTGCGCTATCGGGCTAAATGACCTCCGGAGCCTTGCCGCTGCACCCCAGAACATTCGCCAGCTTGTTCTTCACGAGCATCTTGATGTTTTCGCGAGCCGGTTTAAGGTACTGCCTCGGATCGAAATCCGCCGGATTATCAGCCATATGCTTCCTGATGGACGCAGTCATGGCAAGCCTCAGGTCGGAGTCGATATTTATCTTGCACACCGCCATAGACGCGGCCTTCCTGAGCATATCCTCCGGGACGCCTTTCGCGCCGGGCATCTGTCCGCCGTATTTGTTGATCATATCGACAAATTCCGGTATCACCGATGAAGCGCCGTGAAGCACGATCGGGAAACCGGGCAGCCTCTTCTGAATCTCTTCAAGTATGTCGAACCTGAGCTTGGCTTCACCCTTGAACTTATAAGCGCCGTGGCTCGTGCCGATGGCGATGGCCAGCGAATCGACGCCGGTCTTCCTTACAAATTCCTCCACCTGGCCCGGATCAGTATAGGTCGCGTCCTTAGCGGCCACGTTTACGGCATCTTCGATACCGGCAAGCTTCCCAAGCTCACCCTCGACGACAACACCCTTCGAATGTGCGTAATCCACGACCTGCTTCGTAACCCTGATATTCTCTTCGAACGGATGCTTCGAACCGTCGATCATGACCGACGTAAAACCGCCGTCGACGCAGGATTTGCAGACCTCGAAATCCTCACCGTGGTCCAGGTGCAGACATATCGGGAGACCGGTATCCTCGAGTGCGGCCTCGATCAGCTTGATCAGGTACACATGCTTGGCATACTTGCGGGCTCCCGCGGAAACCTGGAGTATCAGAGGCGCGTCCTCTTCCTTAGCGGCCTCGGTGATCCCCTGGATGATCTCCATATTGTTCACATTGAAGGCGCCTATCGCGTAACCGCCTTCATAAGCCTTTTTGAACATGTTCTTCGAAGTAACTAACGGCATTTGCATTTTCTCCTTTACAACCATATTATGTTAACTTTTTATCATAATAATAAATTATATTAATTCTACCAGATTCAGCCTCAAAATCAAGGCTGCGATTTTAACTTATTGCCAGCTTAAATATCCCACTAATACAATTATTATTGACTATATTATGGCAATGAAATAATATATATCCAGTATATAGCATATTAGCAATTTATCAGATTTTAATAATGAAAGGATTTTGGTAAATATGTTGAAGAAAAGAATTGTATTGATAATAGTTTCGATTTTTGTACTTTTTGGTGTATCCTGCTCTTCACAACCGGATAAGGATACCGGCGGTGAAAACATTCAAACCGGTAGCGAAACTCCTACTATAAGTATTTACCTTATGAAAAATCATTCAATGCTAATAGAAGATGCTCTTTGGAATTATGACGGCGTGAGTATTAAAGCCAGGTATTTCACAGAATTAAATGAATATTATGATAAGCTGCCCGTAGAACTCCTTGCCGGAGAAGGGCCTGACATAATCAACACCTATCTTTTCCCGACATCTGTGCAAAAACTATTCTCGTCAGAAATATTGACCGATTTAAACGGGCTTATTGATGAATACAAAGATTTCAATCTTGCCGATTATAACAAAGTCATTCTTGATAGCGGAGTCTCAGGCGGGAAAAGGTATCTGATACCAACGAATTTTATAGTGCCTTTCTTCTATACCACAAAGAGCATTATGGGAAAAAACGGTATCGATGCCGATATCGACAACTGGACATGGGATACCATGGTTCAGATCGCAGATGATTTTCGTAAACAGAATATTTCAACAGACAAATACCTTTTTCAATCGGAGATAGGTCCTATCGCATCTTTTATGGATTTATTATCAGCCAGCGGATTTAAATTTATCGATTATGAAAATCGTAAATCATACTTTAATTCACCGGAATTTATAGAATTCCTGGAAGCTTTCAAAGAAAAAATATATCCGGTGTTGTCTCCTGAGAACATAAGCGCCGGTGTTACATCGGAATATGATCTACTAAAAGAAGAAAGAGTTGTAATGCTATATCAATTCATTTTCGGAAGTCCAGAGCAGTTGAGCATTCAAAATAGAAATTTCCAAAGCAAGTTTGATGAAGATATGGTAATATTACCAATTCCCTCATATAAAGGTGGGAGCGGTCTCGTCGCTCAGCCACAAGAAGCAATTGGAATAAATGCCAAATGCAAATACAAGAAAGCTGCCTTTGAATTTATAAAAAGACTTCTATCCAAGGAGCACCATATACAGCATTACAGTTTTATTAATAAAATCACGGTCAACAATGATGCACTATTAGAAGAGAAAAATCATTATTCTCAAGAAGGGATAGTCTTTTTACCGGAGAACCTATTAAAAAGCTTCGACAGTATTATGGCAAACATTAATAAATGTGATTTCCGGGATAGCGGCTACATACGGATTTTTAAAAACGAAATCGCGGATTATCTTAATGGCAAAAAGACTGCCGAACAAACGTCAAAAACAATTAATGATAAAGCAGTTATTTATCTTAATGAATAACAACAC
>CAYWGM010000039.1:0-4889 GCA_964457875.1 uncultured Eubacteriales bacterium
TTTTTCAGGGAAATTATCTCGCTCTTTTCAGGTATTTTTATTGTACTAAAAACACCATGCGATTACCTCCTCTAAAATAATTTTCTCTGCTCGTCTCGTCTGATATGTATCCCGTGAACCCCTCCTTTCCTTAAGTATCTGTTTCATTCATTCGGCATCATCCGTACAAGCTGTAAATTTCTTTCCTGAATGCTCTGCTGGATACGTCGTCTTTCCTGCATGTCACGAGTCTTTTCCAGTTCTTCATACAGTGCCTTTAGTTCCTGCTCGATTCGTTCGATCGTGTAGAATTCAAACAATAAAAAGCCTCCTTTCCTGAGTGATACCCCTTGAAAGAAGGCTTCCTGTATGTTAAGATATTTACAGAAATGCCCTCTAACAAGGGTGTTACATATAAAGGAATCCGGGACGCTGGCGAGTGTGACGGGTTCCTTTTACTGTTCAAATTCTTTTTACTGTTCAAATTCTTTTGGCCATCGTTTTAGTCTTTTAAGCTGTCCAGATGTAGTAATACGGTAAACGGCAAGAACTCCATTAATATTTCTTAATACTACGTAGTTTTTACCATCGTGTACCTCAATACAACTTATACCGCTATTAGGTTGTAGAGGCATGCTGTCTAATTTAGCACCTCTGAAATATGCAGCCATAGCTCTGTTTACGTAGTGTTCATCATATGATCTATATGTCATTCTATCACCTCCTATCGACAATATTATATTATCACATATAACATTATTAATATAACACTATTAATATAACACGTCAACTCCTACAGGAAATATTTCCCCAACAAAAAAGCCGGGTTCACCCCGGCGTGTTAATTGTTTATGATTTACGATTATGAATCGGTAAATCTCTTCCGTTCGCACTATCGAAAAATTCTTTGTTACCTTTTTCAGATATTTTATAATTCAGAGTTATCCAATTTTTGCTTATGTATTCCTTTATGATATCATCTGCTTCTTTGCCACCTATATTGATGCTTTTTTTTATACTTTTAATAAGATTATAGTATGAAATATCGTTTACGAAGTTGTTCGTTTCATCACAAATGGCAGTAAACACCTTGCAATCCCTCTCATCCATTACCCTCACCCCCTCTCTCTATGTAAATATTCTACATAGAATATGGGAATTCCTGCTATTGTCGAAACTTTCACTCAAATTTGAGTAAATGTATTCCCGGGAATACAAATTAAATTGGCAAGCGTTTGCCGATATGAAATTTAACTTGCCGGCAACTTGCGTAGCGATCCAGATTCGCAAGCGATTGCGAATTTAGGGTATCCCCTCGCGCGTGCGTGTGAAGTGCAGCCGGGGTTTTTCACATTTTTGTGATAAACCTATCGCTTTCCCAAATTGGAACTCGAGTTCGGATATGCAGAAGGAATAGACTTTTCGACTTTTTTGTCGGAAAGTACCGAGAACACTTTAGAACAAAATTGTTCAAATCCTATGAGTTCAATACTGCTGAAGTCATCGTTGTATTCAAATTCCGAATCGTTTCGGAATTT
The DNA here is from genome assembly GCA_964457875.1 of uncultured Eubacteriales bacterium. Lineage (GTDB taxonomy): Bacteria > Bacillota > Clostridia > Acetivibrionales > CAYWGM01 > CAYWGM01. The sequence goes on from CAYWGM010000039.1 coordinate 1,518, forward strand.
ACAATCATAACCTTTCCCAACAACTTGGGAATATGGTCATTGCCACTTGCGGCAAAGGCTCTAACCTTGATTTCAGGGGTTTAGCGGAGATTACCGACAAACTAAAGGGTATCGGTATTAGCTATACCCTTCGGGATAAAAATATAGCCGGTTGCCCGGCGAAGATGAATCATTACCATTAAATTAACTGAAGTATAATGATAGTCTAATATTCATTGTGGGGATTGTCAATACAGTTGAGCATAAAACAGGTAAAAAACCGCAAGCAATCTTTTCAAGGTTAAATTATACTACCTCTGGATAATAAACGGAATTTAGCCCGTTTTACTCGCATTTTCTCCCACAAACACGACAAGCATTCATTGCCTTCAACCTGTCGGTCAAAATCCTTTTTTGTTCTTCGGAGATAATGACTTTCCTTTTAGGTCTCGGATTCATATTCTTACCCAATATACGCGCCTTCAATATGGCTGCGGCCTTCTCTATATCAGCTTCATTAAAAAGCAGAGTCGCTTCACTGTCTCCGATCTGGAAGGGCCTGAACAAATCAGGATATTCTCTCGATAACCGATTAGCTGTTTTTATGCCTGTGATATAAACACTGAGAGTATCATCACTATGCCGGCAGATAGTGGAGCCTCTCTTTATCCCGCAGGGTATTAAGGCAAACTCCGATGGTTTGCCCTTAGTATCTATTTCAAATATCACCCTGTATTGACCTCGATATTTAAGCATTTCAATCCTCCTGCGGTTCATATAGTTTTATTTTCATCTCTTGCAATGCTTGTTTGATACCGTACTGCACCGAACGGTAAAGGTACTTGTATCTAATATCCGGCGTACCGGTTTTGAATGAATCATACTGTTTCGTGTTGGTGATGATCTCCTTTGAATACCTTATTACGGCCTGCATCAATTCTGCGTATTGTTCCGGGGTCAGTTCATATTTCATGCCGCCAACTTCGACGGTTCTTGAAACGGAAGCCGGAAAGAACGCAGTTATATCGTCCGTGTTATCAAAGTGCTTCATTATGTCGGCGTAAGCTTTCCTCTTATCCGGTTCGAGTTCCGCAGCGTCAAGCCTTCGTTTAAGCAGAATTCCGTTATAGGCGGCCTTTTTGTCGGCCATGGATTCAACCGTTTTTGTCTGAAGCTCTCCGAGAGGTTTTTCACCTTCACGATAATATTCAAGTGTTTCCTTTAATCCGGACTTCCCGAACAGCGCACCTTTGATTTTATTGATGAGAGTATCCGAAACAGGGTATGTCAATCTATCTCCTGAGGCATTGTATACGCCTTGCTTCTTTACGGCCCCTAATCCCTCGATGGTCTTTTTGGCCTGTCCCCCGCCTGTCGGTGGTAATGCGTAGGTCGTAGGTTTCAATAGTTCGCCGCCGATTGTTTTAAGGCCCTGTCCGGTTTCAACGTCTCCTGCTGCCATCTCCGCGCCTGTCTTGGCTATATTCCCAAGATCGGGCATAGCTGCGCCAATCGGTATCCTGCCGCCCGTGAATGTACTGGAAAATGGAAGCTGGTCTGCAATGTTGCGGATAGTCCTGGTGGTTGCGTCCGCTGTGGTGATCTTCGGATTTGTATAATCCTCATACGCTTTCATCATCACGTTCAAAGGATCGAATGCCGGTCTGCGTCCTGAAACCTTCTCGAACAGTTCATTGAACAGATAGCCGTACAATACGACCTGCACCAGCGCGGCAGCCGCCCCTTTCGTGTCGAAGTTCCGGGGAATGTCCTTGAACATGAAACTTATCTGGTTATTGACCTCCGTCTGGAACTGGGTAAATATCCCAAGCATCTTTGAATTGAACAATGTCGGGGTCGCGCCCAATGATCTATCGGTTATCATCCTTGCGGCCCAATCGTCTGCCTTTAAAATAGCATCCGCTTCAGACAAACCTTTCTTTATTCCCTCGAGATATTTCGCCCTTGTGACCGTCTGGCTTGTGAAATTGTCTATCGTCCTGAACAACCAGCCTGCGGCCTTGTTAGCCTTATCCCATAACGAGAGAGATAACGGGTCAGAGCCTAAACGTCTTGTCAGGAATCCGGACTTCGTTATAAATCCATCGTCCTTGAAGACATTGCCCATAGTTTCAAACATGGCTTTTACAAATGATTCCTTGTCGGTTGTTGCCAGACTATGAGTTAATGGGATGAAGTTCGTCAGAGCCGCCGATACATTCCCGCCGATCATGTTGCTGCCTATTCTCTTGCGAATCCAATCCAGCGCAGAATATAGTTTCCTTCCGATAAGCCCCTCGGCGGCTGAACGGTCTACCATGCTTTTTTTACCGGCAAGGATATTGGCGTATTCGTGAAGCTCATTCACAAAGTTAGCAAGATGTTTCGTACCTGAGTATTTAGTCCGTATACCCTTCTCCAAAGCCCGTAGACGCTGTATGTCGTCGGTATGGTAAATGAGCTTACTTGCACCTTCTAAATACCCGTCTATGCCTGTAATGGCATCTAAAGCGGTCTGAGTGCCTTTACGTTCCAATGCCGAAGCAAAGAAGTTCTTACCCGGCGTAAAGTCCATCGTAAGGCCGTTTATGTCTGTCGGTAAAGTATCTGCTTTCATGTTCGGCAAGCCATATTTTTCCAGCGTGTCCGATATGTCCCGGAAGTGCCTGAAATAGTTTTCGCGCCTCGGTATCGGGTCATACCCATGCCGTTCCAATGCTTTGTTTATCCGGGTTAAATAATCGTCATACTTCTGCCTTAATACGGTGTTGGCCTTGTCTATCTTCTGCCATTCGGGTGAAACCTTTTTAAGCTCATCAAGGGTTAATTCCCCCTCGCCGTATTGCTGCAACAACTTCGATTCTTTTGACCGCGCCTTTATCCCGAGTGATTTCAATTCCTGCCGTTCTTTGTTAAGGAAATTTATCCTTGCGGTTTCATTGTCTGCAACAGGTTTGATATACTTCTTGACGATGACAGGCGCATCTTTTCCAGCAATGTCTTCGATGTTCCGTGTCATGGTTTCCCGCTTGTAGAATAAAAGCGTCTTGTCTTTCCAGCTGTCGGCATTCTTTAAATCGTCAAGTGTCTTTTCTGCTGTGCCTTTCATTTCACGCACAACAGATATTCGGGGTTCCCCGACGCGCATCACTTTAGGCGCTCCAACAAGTTTCGGAGCTTCCTTCGCTTTTAATGGCGTTTTATCCGGCAATACCTCATCGAGTACCTTCAAAGGCCGCTCATACCCTGATATTGTCTGCCCTTTTGAAAGCGTGCGCGGTTCATGTAATGTCGAATATTTCACTTGAACCGGTTTCTTTTCAACAACTTCGGTAACTGCTTCTGTAGCCTTGCCTACAATAGAAGGTTTCAGTCCTGTCCTTAATTTTGAAA
>CAYWGM010000039.1:4899-15491 GCA_964457875.1 uncultured Eubacteriales bacterium
CCTTCAAGCGCAGCGTTTATCGGTGCTTCTACTGCAAGCTTTTTGGCAAAGTTTCCGGGATCCGTATCACCTGCGCCCAGCTGTGAATATATCGTCAGAGGAACGTTCTCAGCTGCGCCTTGTACGATCTTTCTCGTCAGCGTCTTCATATTCGGCGCAAGCTTAATTAATAAGCCTTTTACTAAATTGGAGGAACCTGAAAAAAGAGAGTAGCCCGCACCGGCAGCGCCAGCCCCTCCCATAGGCGAAAGAAGACCTGCGATTGTTCCCGTTATATCGGTTGCAATATCTCCGGCTGAGCTACCTGTGGTATTATCAAGTCCGTATTGATCGAGATATTCCTGTTCGCGAAAATCGCCGAAAGCTATTTCCCTGACTCTCTGCATCATCCTATTGAATACTTTGACATACCCGGGCTTGTCCGACATTTCCTTCTGCATCTTAGCAACCGCATCACTTACTTTTTGAGTCGGTTCAGCTTGTGCCGGTGTAACGCCGGTAGATATTCCGCTTCGTTCCTTCGCATATTTGCTTGTGGGGGCTGTCGATGAAACAGCCTGTGGCGTACTCTTTAACTTTGCACGTTCTGAATCGTATTTGCTCATATTCTTCACCTCAATTTATGGGTAGACCGTATCGTAATAATAGCTGGTCGGTCTGTTCGTCCGGCAGGTTCAGAGAAATAATATAATTTCGTAGCTGTTGTTCCTGCCCCTGCTTAATTTTTACTTCTCCTGTCACCAGATCAGTGTAAACGTAAAGGCTGTCAATTTGCCTTATCGTGGCATCCAAGTTGGCAAGCGCCGTCTGCTTCTGATCTTCCTGGTATTTCAGTTCGGCTAATGCCTGGTTCTTCTCTTCAAGCGTTATTTGTTTTAAACGGTATGCGTTCTCAATCATGTCCTGTTTTTGCTGATAAGTGAGTTGCTTCTCTTGGAAGCCCTGCTGCCATGCGATATTCTTTGACTGATTCAAGTCGTCAGCCAAAGACATGAGTATTTGTGCGTCCTCACCCGCAATACCCGCCTCTGCAAGCGCCATCTGGAAAGCTTCATTCCGTTCCGCTCTCGTCATGTCTTGGTATTCGCTTTCAAGAGAAAGGTCGAATGCACGTTTTGCATCGGCAAGCTGACTTATTATGTTCTGCTCCTGTACATCAAGGGTCTGCAACTGATTGAGAGTCCTCTGCACTATTTGACGCTGCCCTGTTGACATGCTTTCCAGCGCCCTTCCCTGCATCCTGAAAATATCTTCAAGGCCGGTAGTTTCCTGCTCCGACATTGAAGTAAGCTGGTTCCCGTAGTCCCTCAAATATTTTTGCTGCCCTCCGGTAATCGCCGCCTGTTGCCCTAATCCTGCATTATAAGTCCCTGCCAGTTCGGAAGTCACCTGACCTCCGGAAGCTAATCCCCTGCGTGCGAAGTAGTCTATTATCCTTTTGGCTGCCAGCTGCGTCTGCGTGTCCGACATAACCTTCTGACGCTGCGATTCCTCCATATAATCTTGTTTCGCCGCTTCCGCTTCGCGTCTGCCTTTGCTGTACTGCGCCCGTATTTCGGCGGCCTGACGGGTGTATTCGTCGTTGGCAACGCCGTACTGCGCCGCAAGCTCGGCAAGGGCTTCATCCTTGGCGGCTTCCAATTCCCTGCGTACTGAGTCAAGCGATAACTTTTCTGTATTGAGTTGTTTGTTTGCAGCCGCATCGAATTCAGCGGCCTTACGGGCTTTAAACGCATCGAGTGTCTCAGACGGTTGATAATCAAAGGCGGTCTCTCGTTTGGCAAGCAACCCGTTTATTCTGCCGATTATCTCGTTGACATCAGGGTATTTTGACTTGTTTTCCTGCGCTTGTGCCAATGTAACGCCAGAGCCGAATTCGCTCTCGGAAAGTCCCGCCGCCGTCCTGACGGCTTGCGCCCAGTTCGAAATATCCTTCGCACGCTGTGTACTTGAAAACCCAGGCCCGTACTTTGAAGATTCATCGGCCCATGTCTGTTTTGCCTTTAGAACTTCGTTGATTGCGATGGTTTTATTTTCTGGTTTTTTAAAGTCGTCAAGCTGGCTTTGCCAAGCGGGTTTTTCAGGCCCGCCGGTGACAGTGCCGCCGCCGGTGACAGTACCACCTGTGACAGTGCCGCCCGTCGCTCTTAACTTATTCAAAAGGCTTGTGTTCTGTTCGCTTGTGCCGGTGTAATTTGCGGGACTCGCCCCAAATGTTGAAGCATATAGTTGCCGCCTCGAAGCAAATGAGTTGTCTTGCCCGATTGATGATAAATAGTCCACAATGCTTGATCCTGAATAGGCCATGCTAATCACTCCTCTTCAAAGTCTTCGTCTTCCGGATTTTCGGGAATATCAAATCCGAATTTCTTAAAGTATTCGTTCTGTTTCCCGCGGTCAACAATCCCGCCAGCGGCCATTTTAGCCCTGTGCGCTGTTGTAACCATTCCGCGCCGTTCAGGCTCTTCGATCTCGCGGTGATATTTGATGTATAGTTCCTTCTGCCGCTGTGGGTCGGTAATAGGCTTTCCAACCAATGAAGGTTTTTCAAGCATCCTCTTCGCCTTTCGGGGCACCTCGACAGCATAATCTTTCAATTCTTGTTCGCTTGGAAAATAGTCACTCATATTTTTTCATCTCCTTCTTGATAAGCTTCAACTGAGTTTCAACTTCAGCAATCAAATCGTCTAACATAGGCCTTTCAAGTAATAGCTTCTTGGCCGCGATCTGGCGTTCCTTTTCGGGTATGCCGTCCAACTTTATACGTTTGATTGATTCCTCAAAATCGTATCGGTCAACTTTGTATTTTTGCATGTCACGCCGGTATTGCTCTTTCGCATGAAGTGCCGATCTATCGTCTAAAGGCTCGACGTATACAGGTTCCTTCAGATTGGCGTAGCGCTGTTCCGTTTCGGGAAGGATTTTCGTAATCAGTAAGTCCCTTTTATGTTCGAGTTCTTCGATTGAATTTTGAGTTTTTTTGCGGAATTCCTCGTACTCATCAATGCAGCCTTTTAGTGATTCACCCGCATCAATCAGCGCTGCGTAAACAGGATTTTTTATTAGAACCCCCAGCGATCCCGGATACATTACTATGTTAGCCATTTGAATCACTCCTTTTATACTGATTTGTAATACACTCAAAATTACCCATTACGAGCATTTTGTTTATTTCCTGCAACTCTTCGTGCGGGTTATGGTTGGTTTGCTCAAGTGAAAGCCCTAACGGCGATAACTTAGACCTGTTCAGAATCCATTCCAATTCATAAACCAATTTCCGCATTGCATGTGCAGCTGTATCAATTTTCTCGTGTAGTGTTAAAATCTCATTATCCATTTTTATCTCCTTTCGTGTACCGCCCTTTCTGGAAGGTATGTCCTACCAGACCGATAGCTCCAAAGTCAGTGCGGATACGCCTCCGGTAGCTGTAGCGGCGTGTTCAAATGTAAGATAACCGCATTGTGCCTGAAGAGCAGATACGCTGTAGGAATTTATGCCGGTCGTACTGCTTGCAGGTATTGTCGCTGTAGCCCCTACAGTGTACCAATAGCTTGTGTTTGCGGTGTTCGTATGACATCCTTTGAATAATCCATATACCGTACAGGTCGCTTCATTGTGTGCATACAATGCAACGTTATTTGTGCCCGCACGTCTTACCATCGACAAACTTGTCGTAACTGTCGTCGGTATAGCGCTTGAAAAACTTTTGTATACTTCGTTTACCATTAACATAAATCTCACCTCTTTACTGTACCGCCCTTTTGATAGGGTGGTGTACCTCCCTTTCCCGGAAGGTATGGAAGGGTCACTTGCCGCAGGAACGTACATGTGTTGCCTTTTGGACTGGCGTGTTAAACACTTCGCCGCAAGTCTCACATGCGAAAAGCCCGTTCTGCTTAAGCAGCAGTTCGATTATCCGTTCGTTCTGTTCGACTATGGTATACAGCAATGTAAGTTCTACACTGCTCCTTATGCTGGCATGGTCGAGTTTGTATTTGTACATGGTTCTCACCTCCTTTGAAGGATAATTCTTTATATGGAATAGCCCCTTGTACTGCCTGTGCGGAGTCCCACTCAGGCATATGGGGGTATCCCGACCAAGGTTTCAGGTTTTAGGGTTCCCCGAAGTTTCGGCAAAGCTTTCCGCTTGGCGCTGTCTATAACCTCGTACAGCCGTTGCGTGAGCTCAATCTCTGTTTGTTCCCTTTGCCTTGCCAATGCCTTTAAGCCGATGTTAGGCTCCCACTGCCGTATGCTCATATGTCCACCTTCGGCGTAAACTCTGTCCGCTTAAGGGTAAGAGATACTACGCGTTCGATGCCAGGCGTTTGATCTCTTGCAGGATCAAGTAAATCAATAGCGACTACTCCGGCCATTTCGAGCAGCATTTTCCTGTCTGCAAAGCCTCTGGGCCCTGAGTTTACGGCACAGTTAATTGAAGCGTTGATAATATCGCCAACCCTTCCCATAACAAGCTCTGTTGCTGATTTCTTTATACGGAGAGCAAGACGTTCATCTTTTATGATGCGATAGTAGCAATCTCGGCTTATGTCTGCACGTCGGCATTTCTCCGCAACGGGCAAGCCAGCGCATTCAGGGTCTAACATTACCGGCAGCAATCGGAGCATCGTCGGCGTTAGTTGTTCTTGTTTATTTTCTATTAATTGCTTTGTCATGTCGTTTCACGTCCTTTCTGTCACATTCAATTACACATTCAGGTACTGTACAACACGCTATAATACTGCCTTTCAGATACAGGTTGCTGATACACAATCAGTGTGTCATACCTTCAAATCCAGTAAATTCAATGTTTGCACGTTATCTCTTGCATCATCCACAATCATTTGCATTCGTTATTACAGTACCTTTGTTGCATGTAATACGCCCTGTATTACGTTCATGCCCATTAAAACAGGCACTTTCAGCTTTCAGGCAAAGTGTGTTAAATTATTAACAGTGTCCTTAGCTGTCTCTATCCTATTCCAATCGTTACAGCCATACTTTTCAGCAAATCAACGCAATATTGCGGGTCGATCTTCGTCCAGGTCATCAGTTCCCCAAACTGAGAAACGTACAGCCTCAGTATCGCTTCATATGACCGCTGCAAATCCTCACACCTTGCTTCTAAGGTCTCTACCTGGTGTATCAGTTGCGTTATCCTTTTCGAATCATCCATTGTAATCGCCTCCTTTCGTTCGTCTCTCCACTGCATCAGCCCTCTTGTATCCCTTGCCTCTTATAATCGCCTTTTCAAGTTCATCCGGCGGCAGGTTCTTGATTAGTTCAGCTTCATCCATAACCAGTATCATTTTCGTACACCTTATAACTAACTCTTTCATTCAATCACCTCGTTTCAGTGGAGGGTTTATATATTTATGGAAGGTTTGGAGGCTTTTCCAGCATAAACTTAAAATATAAATACATAAGAGCTTATACCGAAAACTCATCCATACCCTCCACTACCCTCCATTTAAAAATGGGTTATATTCTTTCAAGGTTTCATCATCTGCGCATTCATCAACTATAGCGACGCTTTCCCAATAGTTGCCTGATGACCGCTCTATTTTGTTGAATCCCTTTTCCTGCATGCGTGTGCTGAATTTAGTCTGAGAAAGCGTAAACTCGTTACTCTCCCTTGACCAATCGGCATACTTCTTGTAAAGTTCGCTTGACTTCGTGCTTCTTTGTGTATTTGTAGTGCAGCAATCAGATATAAACCTTGTCAGTACGTCCATTTCAGACCTGTAATCGCCGGTAGCTTTAATCACTTCCTCCGGTTCGCCCAAGCCTTCCTTCTGCCAATCGAGGCATCCCATAACAGCCCAATTCAGTATTCCGGACAATTCGCCTCTCAACTTGTTGGGAAGATCCTTATCCCGCTCCTCCGGGGGTATGGTTACACTAAAAGGTATTAGTTTGATTCTTCGCCATATTGCTGCATCAGTGCCTCGGATAACGGGTTTGTGATTTGTGCCGATCCATAGTTTAAACATGGGTAAAAACTCAAAAAACTCTGCCCTCATAAATCTCGCTGCGATTTTCTCGCCGCCGGTTAATTGCTTGACCCGGCTTTCCGCGAGCCGCTTACCTTCTTCAAACTCAGAGGCAATAACAAGCCGTGCGCCTTTAAGCCTGGCAATATCGTTAGAAATTCCACTTGTATCCCGCGCCGTCAGTGTGTCTGTAGGTGCGTGTTGAGCATACCCGGCAAACATTTCAGAGATAGCTTCAAGGAAGGTCGTCTTGCCATTGGCTCCGATCCCGTGTGGTATGAATATGCACTGCTCCCTGGTACTTCCGGTGAGAGAGTAACCTACTGCTCGCTGTAGGAATGAAATAAGCCTTTCATTATCATTCATAATTCGTTTCAAGAATTTCGCCCATTCAATAAAATCGGCTTCAGGATCGTACTCAACCGGTATCATTATTGTTATAAGATCATCCCGGTTATGTGGTCTTAATTTCCCCGTTCTGAGATCAAGCGTGCCGTTAACGCAGTTCAATAACCAGAAGTTACAGTCAAGCTGGTCTGATAGAACAGGAATTCCAGGCTCGGACTTTGCCAATTCAATCATTGCTGTTATAGCCCGATTTGTTTCGCTTCTTGCTGCGAACTTTGCAATTGCCGCCCGTTGTTCCTCGTCCTGCGTCTGTGCAGCTTCGGTATACATGCTACGGATTGTTTCCTTTGCCCGTCTTTCAACCTCTCCGGTCAAATCAATCTCCCAATGGGTTCCAGTCCAAACAATCCATTTGTTCCATTCATGACAAAATCGAATATAGTTACTATGTCTGGAAACGAGTCTTTCCGCATTCCCTAATTCAGATAATTTTAGCTGCTTTCCCGATGGAGCCGATTGATGCACTCGGTCAGCCTCGCGGGCTTCACGACCTATAACTTCAAATTGTTTCAGCTTATCCTTATTTAATGCCTTTTCCATCTATTCACCGCCCGCTAAAAGTTGCAAAAGTTCATCATTGCTGATTAACGCCAGTTCATTTGAAAGCCGGTCTGCTTCAGCCATAATTAGCACATTCTCAATAAACTTATCATCATTTAAAGCCTGTTCGGGATTTTTATATCCCTTTAGGATCAAGTCCGCATCTCTGTATATCTCGCACACCGCACCGTATACCTTGTCACGCCACACCTTCACGCCCCGGTAAACGTCGCCAACATTGATTTCGGGTCTTTGTACCTTACCTTCAATTTCAATTCCGAACCTTCCTGCAAGTTCTTTGGCGGCTTCTAATGGTCTCAGGTTATTCAACTTTGCGTATAAAGCTATCCCGTCTTGACCGGATATCCCGCAACCGAAACACTTAAAACCACCATCAGGGAAGATCGTAAAGCTTGGCATTCGCTCCTTATGGAAAGGACACCTGGCAACATATTTACTGCCGACCTGCCGAAACCTTACTCCGGCTTCTTCGGCGATTTCAATAGTGGATATTTTTGATCTTACGTCCCAAAAAATATTCCCGACCGAATCATTCAAAGGGATACACCTCCTGTTTACAATCCAACGCCCGCCGCTGCAAATTTTTGTGCAATCTGATCGAACACGCTTCGGATGACAACGATTCTTTTCCCGATTCGAAGCTTACAGCACTCCATGGCCTTTTTTTCAAGGATTCTGAATGCTGTACACCGGCAAACGCCAAGGTACTCAGCGAATTGTTCGATTGTCATGTACGCGCGCTGGTCAAATTCCACTTCAAGTCTCCTTGCTAATATCCATAGATAGTACCGCCCATGGTTCGCCGTAAGCGGCTTCAAGCTTAGCTTTGACATTGGCACTCGGGACTAACTTGGCATTCAAAATTCTACTAAGGGTTACCCTTGGAATTCCGAGGCTACGTCCAGCAGCCGTTATTGTTTTGTCAATCTCGATAATCAAGTGCTTTAGTACAGTTGCCATTCTGTTCACCCTCCTAAAAAAATACTTGCATTCGTGAGTTACCTCTGATACAATGATAACAATAAGTACCATGACCGGGGCGAACGATAGGTGAACTTTATGAAAAATAACGCATTAACTTTAGAAATACCTGTAACTTTATTGGTTAAGCCGGAGACATACAGATGCGATGTAGAATTGCTTGATATTGACTTCAGCAAAGACTTAAAAAGTCAAAATGTCATACAGTATAGTTTTGTATCTGATGATATTGAACAGGGATTTTCAAAAGAAAGCTTTTTTAAAGATACCCAGCTTCTATTTACACGCGCCGCCGGATATTCAATACAGTTGAATCTTACTGATGTCAATGGAAAATGGTCTCAAAAATTAATTTTACATCAGGAACGCTTCTTCCTTGCGCTAACTAAATACATGCGTGATTGGGGATGTATCTTCATGCCGCGTAAAAAATCACCGGATAATATATATTACCTGACTTTCGATAACATCATAGAAATTGCCCGAAGCGGCTTTTACCTTGCAATAATGGATTATCTGCTATTTGCTCTGAATGATAGAAATACAAAGGCTATTATTAAATCCCTCGAACAGTTGCGAAACGATGTCTGCAACCATACCGCGTTTAAAAGAGAGCTGGGGATTAAGGCCAGATATTGGACGTTGTATTATGATTATGAAAATCGCAAAACGGTATGGATACCTGTTGAAGGTAAGGTCTCTGAGTACAATACTTTCAGGCTATATATTGCTCAGCCTGATAATCAAATATTGGAAAGAATCAAGTACAACGATAACGATTCCGAAAAAGAATGGCTGGATTCTGTACGCGAATCTATATTAACGAGTATTACTGATTATTTAAAGAAGAACTATAGCCCTGAGTTTTCACATGAACTGAATATAAATAAAATTCTGCTCAGAATCGAATATGACAGCTTACTTTTATGCTACGTCATGGGTAGATATTTCTACAATCAAAGATATCAGCCATGCAAGTGCGGTTGTGGGCGTTTTGTGCCTGAAGGAAGAAAAAAATGGTTTTCGCATGAATGCTATGAGAGGTTTAGGAATAGCGCTGATACTGGTAGATCAAGCAAGAGAAGGCTCAAAGCATGGATACGTAAAATGCAGAACGATAACAGAGTATCCCCGCAAGACAAGAAAAAGGCATATGAGCTGATTGATGAAAAGTCGGGCGAATTCAATGAGAGTCAAATAAGAAAAATGATTAAAGTCCAAATATTTAAGGAGCGTGAATTAAATGGCAAAAAAACGGGCAAACGGTGAAGGTAGTATTTGCGGCCCATTATCAGACGGGCGATGGAAATGGGAAAAGACCATCGGCGTCAAACGCGCCGAAGATGGTTCAATATTACGATACGAAAAAGGTAAATCAGTTGGACGGCCCATACCTCAAAAGGTTATCCTGTACGCAGCCAGCCAGTCTGAACTACTGGACAAAATCCGGCAGCGTGAGCGGCAGGAGGATACTAATACCGTTGTTGTATCCTCAAAGATAACTGTCGCCCAATGGTTCGCCTTCTGGTTCAAAAACTATTGCAGCGAATTACGCGCAAAGACCAAAGAGCAATATTCATATATTATCAGGCTATATATCAATCCAAATATCGGCTTCATTGAATTGAAAGAACTTACAAGCGATCATCTGATTAAGCTGTACAGTGACATGAAGGATAACGGTAAATCACCCCGGTTACGGCAGTTGACTTATGTCATCGTTGGTAAGGCTTTACAGGACGCTTGCAACTGCACACCACCTAAGATACCAATAAATCCGAATAAAAGTGTCAGGCCTATAAGGGTTGAACGTAAAGAAGCTGAACACCTGACGATGGAACAGCAGGAAAGGCTACAGACAATACTTGATTCAAAAATAAGCAAATACGCCCTGATGTGCGTCGTTGCTCTTGCCGGTGGAATGCGAAAGGGTGAGATAGTCGCCTTGCGGGATGCAGACTTGGATTTTAAAAACAACCGTATAAGAATCAATAAAACACTTGACCGGGCAAAGAATTTCGACAAAGAAGCCATAACCAAGACTATATTCGTTGAGAATTCCCCTAAGAGCAATTCAGGAAACAGACTGGCTGAAATGCCCGTATCGGTCATGGTACGCCTGAAGGAATTCATCGATAACCGTAAGGTTGTGAATATGGATCCCGGCCAGCAGTATGTATTCTGCACCCCTGACGGCAGTCACATTGAGCCGTCACACTTCTCCCGCGCACTCAAAAGGTATGCCAAGGCAGCCGGTCTTGATAAGGTCAAGATACACATGCTTAGGCACACATACGCGACACGGCAGCTTGAACTCGGTACGTCCATCAATGCGGTATCAAAACAACTCGGGCATAGTAAACCAAGTGTGACAAGCGATATTTACCAGCATGTAGAATCACGCCTTCAAAGAGAGGCAGCCGACAGGATCAATCATTTGTTTGAGAAAAAGGTTACTGAAGCTGTCCATGTTGAGACAGCCAAGGTAGTCGAGATAGGCAAATGACAGACACATTCAGAAACACATTCAAATAGCACATCGACATAATCGCCAATACAGTGATACCAAGCCTTACACGCGCTTATAACATCTTGACTCTTAATCAGCGGGCCCCGGGTTCGAGTCCCTGATGGCGCACCACAGACTG
>CAYWGM010000040.1:0-7651 GCA_964457875.1 uncultured Eubacteriales bacterium
CTCGTCATCCAGGCCGGCGCCATGGCCGAAGGCGGGGAGATTTTCGTGCTGGATATGGGCGAGCCCGTCAGGATATATGATCTTGCGAGGAAACTGATCAGACTATCCGGTTTTGAACCTGATGAAGACATCAGGATCGAATTCACGGGGTTGCGTCCCGGAGAGAAGCTTTACGAAGAGCTTCTCATGGCCGAGGAAGGCCTTAAGGCCACCAAAAACGACAAGATATTCGTAGCCCGTCCCGTATTCACAAACCTTGGCATACTCAGGAGGGAAATCGAGCAGCTAAGGGTCATCATCACCAATGAACCCGACAGCCTGTCCGAGTATCTTAAGGAGATTGTGCCCACTTACGGGAGCAGCGCGGTTGATGCTGATTGACATTTACGGCTCTACTGCATAAATGCTCCAGTATCGACCCATTCGTGGTTGATCACCGACCACCAGTCGATAGCCAGCCCTTGCAGGATATAATCATAAGGAAGCCATCCATAACCGTTATTTCCCCAACCTACACCCCACGAATTGCGTATAAGCAGTGCGCCGCGCTTATTATCCGCTGGTGCTACAGCCGAAGGGTCGGTCATGTTATCATCATAGCCTACAGCCGCTACGGCATGGCCGCCGAGTATCTTGTCATTCCCTTTTGGGAATGGGATCCATCCTGTTGCCGGGACTTTTTTTATGGGTTCGTAGGCTGTGAAACCGAAGACAGAAGGTATGCCGGATGACAGGTAGGATTTTATGCTGTCAAGTACAGCTGCCTTTGTTCTTCCGGGAGGATCGTGCCTGAAATATTTAATTAGCTTATAATTGCGACCGAATGCATAGCAGAAGGCACCGGGTTCTTCATCGAAGCGTGCCGTTTGATATGGATAGTATTTTTCAGGAGGCGCTCCGAAAAGAACCATCGCACCTATGGTCGAACGAAGATACGCTCCGCTATCGCCTTTCCTTTGCATGAGATTCCGCGTTGCCTTATATATGAATAGGCGGGATATGTCGATATATCCGCCGAATGCCTTCTTTTCCGAATACTCGATGATACCTGCGACCGCATGTGCCGCACATGATTGAATGCTACCCTGGGTTTCCACCGGGGAGCACCATCCCTTGAGATCAACAGCCGACGGTAATGGCTTCTCCGCACGTTTTACCCTTGTCCGGCCCGCTTCGAGTATTTTTGTTATCTCTTCATCTTTGTCCGTGTAATCCCTGATATCCGGATAATCCGGAATCCACCCCAATTCATATTGATTTTCCTGCATCTTGTGATTACCTCCATTTATAATATTGCCCATATTAATTATATTTTCTAAATCCTGCAATATTCTAAAAGGATTTGTTTGATGATATATTGAATAACCGCTAATCATATGGTAAAATCAAGGTGATATTTATATTTGTACCAACGCACAGGCACGCATGGCATATAAGGGTCGGATCATCGGATCTGCCGACGGGCATGCTTATAGAGATAAAGGCAAGCGTACGTTAAAACGCCCGGATATCTTAAGTTTGTTCCAAGGGGGAACATATTGTGTTTGAGTTTTTGTTGCGCGGAAATCTGAAGAAACTGTATAAGATGGCTTTGAAGGCTCTTATCTCCACATCTCTCGACGGATTTATGATCATTGACAGAAATATGCGTCTGCATGATGTGAACAAGGTGTATTGCGACATCACCGGTTATGATTGCGACGAACTCCTTAGGATGTCCCTGTATGACCTGGAGGAAAATCCTGATGCCGACAGGATTAAAAGGTATGCCGGGCTGAAGTCGTCAAGATCCTCCAACGACAGGTTTGAAACAAGACACAGGAGAAAGGACGGGAACCTTGTGGACCTCGAAGTGACCGTCAGTTATATCCCGCAGTTGAAGAACTTCTTTATCCTTGTTCGCGATATTACCAAACAGAAAAGGACTTATGATACGATCAGGTACATTAGTTACCATGATTCGCTGACCGGCCTATACAACCGTACGTATTATGAACAGGAGCTTAAAAGGCTCGATGACGACAGGCATCTGCCATTGAGTGTCATCATGGCGGATATGGACTGGTTGAAACTGGCCAACGATTCGTACGGGCATATGATCGGCGACCTTCTTCTTAAAAAGGCAGCAAACGCCATAAAGAAATCGTGCAGGAAAGGCGACGTCGTGTCGCGTTGGGGCGGCGATGAATTCGCCGTACTGCTGCCCAATACCGACGAAGATAGTGCAGATGTTGTGCGCAGACGAATAAAAGAGGCATGTTCAGGAGTATGGATCAACTCCGTCGACGCGGATAAACTGAGGGATGCGTGCAGTTCGCAAAATACCGGTACCCTCGAAGAGTTCATGGAATCGATATCACCTTCCATTTCCATAGGCGCGGCAACGAAGTTGATGCCGGGGCAAAATCTGGATGACGTCGTGAATCTGGCAGAAAAAAGGATGTATGAAGAAAAATCTGCTACTGGCGCTATCCGTGAGTTGTGATATAATTCAGTATTGAAGGGGGTGTCCTTTTGGAGAAAAAGATTCTTATTATCGAAGATGAGAAGAATATTGTGGATATCCTGAAATTCAATCTGAAAAAAGAAGGTTTTGAAACGCTTGAAGCCTATGACGGGGAGCAGGGGCTTGAAATGGCGGTATCACAGGACCCCGATCTGGTTCTGCTGGATATCATGCTTCCAAGGATGGACGGCTTCACCGTATGCCGCAAACTGAGGCAGGCATCCATGGTGCCGGTGATTATGCTTACAGCACGTGAGGAAGAAGTGGACAAGGTGCTCGGGCTGGAGCTCGGCGCCGATGATTATATTACCAAACCGTTCAGCCATCGGGAGTTGCTGGCGCGTATCAAGGCCAACCTCCGCCGTACGTCAGCGGACGGTGCAGATATCGGGGTTTTAAAGGCAGGTGCGGCGGCATCGGCTAATGTGATGAGATTTGAAGATATACTGATAGATCCTGACCGGTATGAAGTCAGGCGCGATGGGAAGGTTGTCGACCTTACCCTTCGCGAGTTCGAACTCGTGAAATTCCTCGCGATGCACCGCGGGCAGATATTCTCAAGGGAGAGCCTGCTGCAGAAGGTATGGGGATATGAATACTTCGGCGATGTCAGGACCGTTGATGTTACAGTAAGAAGGATAAGGATGAAGCTTGAAAAAGATCCCGAAAAAGAAGAATATCTACTTACCAAACGTGGCGTCGGCTATTATTTCAATGATGATCCGGGGAATGGTTGACCGGTAGATGAAGAGTCTTCAGTGGAGGCTTGTTTTCATATTCGTGATGCTTGTATTCATACTCATTGCGCCTGTCAGTCTCTTCTTGAACAAAAAGATCGGGAGCTGGTATTACGACGGGTTCAGGAAAGGTATTGAAACAGGTTTTGAGAATTGGACCGTAAAGCGTGACACCGATGTCGGCCAGGCGGTTAAATACCTTCGCGACGACCGAAATGCGATAACTCAATTTCAGATAAACGAGTATAAGAGCTATACGATCATACCGAGGAATACTCCGTCGGATATCGTCTTTTCGTCGGATGTGATATACGACGCCGGCAAGGGCAGGGCGAAGCTGTCCGGTGAGATCGTAGCCTCTGAAAACCTCCTCAAGGTCATGTCCGGAGAGGAGAAGGGCGCCGGCGGCAGACTTGTCAGGGTCGACGGCAGGGATTATTTTGATTATGCAAGGCTTGTGACGCTTGCCGGCGGGGATTACATCCTTTATTTCAGATACAGCAGCGACGCCTGGGAAGATGATATCGCCGATTTTAACCTGTATATACTGTCTTCACTGCTCATTTTGATCGCTATTTCTCTTGTGCTCGGGTATATGTTCGCCAAGACTATCACGGCGCCGATAAATCGTGTCATGAACAAGGCGCGCGGACTTGCTGCGGGCGACTTCGACCAGACCCTCGAAGTGAAGTCCGGCGATGAGATAGGCCAGCTTGCCCGCACCTTCAATTATATGGCCAGCAGCCTAAAAAAGACAATGAACGAGATATCGAGCGAAAAGAGCAAAATAGAGACCATCCTGAATTATATGACCGACGGTATAGTCGCGTTCAACCTTAAAGGCGCGGTGATCCACGTGAATCCCGCCGCGCGCGGCATCCTTCCGGGAGAGGCGTTCACCTCCCGCTTCAATGATTTCATGATGGGTTACGGGGTACGGATGGATATCGGCGGGATACTCTATAACGAGGCGTTCAAGGCACGGGAGATGGTCATTAAGGTCTGTGACAAGTTCGTGAGGATGTACTTTGCAGTATTCACCGACGAGGCCCGGAATCCGGGCGGCATCATTACAGTGCTGCAGGACATAACCGAGCAGCAGAAACTCGAAAATATGAGGCGGGAATTCGTGGCAAATGTCTCGCACGAGCTCAGGACGCCGCTGACTTCGATCAAGAGTTACGCTGAATCGCTTCTTGACGGAGCCATCGATGAAAAGGACGTGTCAGAGAGATTCCTCGGCGTCATAAATTCAGAGGCCGACAGGATGACCCGGCTTGTCAGGGATCTTCTGCAGCTTTCCAGCCTCGACAACAGACAAATGAAATGGAATATGGAGGAAGCGTCATTTACCGATGCCGTAAGGACGGCTGTGGACAAGATGCAGATGGAGGCGGCGCAGAAAGGCCACAAGCTCGAGATGCAGGCCGAGGGGGATTTACCCGATATCGTCTTCGACAGGGACAGGATTGAGCAGGTCGTGCTCAACCTCCTGAGCAATGCTATCAAATATACTCCGGAGAACGGCGAGATAAAGGTGAAGGTCGGTAAGGACAGTAAGGATGGCAAGGACGGGAATGTTGTGTATCTCAAGGTCAGCGACAACGGGATGGGCATACCCGAGGAAGACCTCCCGCGAATATTCGAAAGGTTCTACCGCGTCGACAAAGCGCGTTCCAGCCAGATGGGCGGCACCGGACTCGGACTTTCCATCGCGAAGGAGATAGTCGAGGCGCATCTTGGTTCCATTTCCATAAGCAGCGTATCGGACAAAGGTACGGAAGTGACTGTGAGTTTGCCGATTGCGCGAGTTTCAGTGTAATTGAATCTTAAATACCATGTAATGGTTTTGTAACAAAAAATATGTATAATTGAGTTAGTCTTCATAGCAGACTATTATTTGTATTGTTTGTTATTGGTTTGGTTGGTGCGATGATTAAAAAAATATTATTGGTATTTTTAATTTTAATATTTGTTTGTATTTCCGGACTGCAGGCTTTTGCCGATGGCGATGCAGATATACCCGCCGCCCCGGTACCTGGTCTGATCGATATCATAGGCGGCAAATCAGTTCCACAGACCGGGCAGTTCCTTGTCAAGGTCACCAAACCGAGCGGGAATGAGACCACTGATACCAATCCATATGTCATCTGCGGAATCACCGAGTTGAAGGATATCCGTTTTGTCATCGCTGTCTACGATGAGGAGAAAGGCGCTTACATACCTTCCAATGGTGAATTGGACGGGCTTGGCGATTATATTGCCGGTCAGAAGGATGGCTCGCTCTTCATGCTCAGATCAGGGGAAACCGAAGGCAAGACTTACGAATCGTCGTTGCCGCCCGGCGAATTGTTGACCGATGCGTGGTTCGAAAACAACAGCAACAGGATATTCACCCGCAAGATCAATTCATTCGGGCTTTTCACGCAGTCGGTGGATCTTGTCGATGGCGCCAACAAGATCAAAGTTGTCGCATACACCAGGGATGCTCTTGAAAATCCGTTGCCTGGGAAGAATATCCAGGTGAACTGCTTTACAGTGACATATCTAAGTCAGAGTTTAAAAGACCGTATCATTAATAGTTTTTTAAAGATCACCGAATTCTTCAAAGGCTTGTTCAATTGATCAGGAAATGTGCCTATGGACCGTGACAGGCTTAAAACATACATAATTCTTATTCTGATAATTCTTAGCATATTTCAGGTGGGGATTTTGTGGGGAAATCAGAGTCATGGACTTCCCTTCGATTTTATTTCCGCGTGGTTCGGAATTTTTAATGATAACCCCAACGGAGATGTGGACGACACCGATATCATTGATTACTATTTCAGGCCATTCAGGATATCCGTATCCGACGGAAGGGGCCGGCATTGGCAGATGCCTGCCGATGACGGCAATTATGATCAGCTGTGGGATGACGCCAGATATTATATGGATAATGCGCTCCGCGCGAAGCCGTATCTTGTAGAAAGCGCAGACGGATGGGTGGACGTGGTTCTGAGGAGGTCGTTCAAGTTTGATTTTAAATCAGGCCTGCCCGCGGATCTCATCGGATGGTTCCTCGGTATAAGGGAATTGCCGCCGAACGGCCCCGTTTCCGTGCAGAAGTTTGTCATCGGACCTTTTGACGCCGAGGCCGGATGCCGTGTCACTATCCTTGGCGGTGGAATGATATACAAATATCTTGTCCCTTACAAGGAGGGGAGGATGGATGCCAACCTCTTTGACCTGATGGTCGAAGGGTTTGAGAAATCCGAGGATGACAGGGATAAGGCGTTCAGCGTTGTAAATGAATTAAACCCCGGCTCGTTCTTTTTTAAGATTCAGCCGGATATCCTTTGCATGATTAAAGATACCAAGTACATGGATTTCAACACACTTGACTATTCTGTGCCCGGCAGGATGGGAGGAAGTCTGGAGGAGGTGGCCGAAGACCTCCTTGGGGGCGGGAAGGATAGTCTCGACCGGTCGGTTGATGTTGACGACAATATGGTGTTCACCGGGCTTGATAATTCATATAGGCTCTATAAGGACGGGTATCTTGAATACAGATATGTCCCGGGGGCTGCGGGCGCCGAGCCCGGCAATATCGGCGACGCATTCGTTAATGCCGCGAGGTTTGTGATGAGGGTCAGGCAGTCGTTCATCCCGTCGGCGTCCATATATCTGTCGGGAGTTGAAAAGACATTTGAAAAATACAAATTCACGTTTGATTATATGGAAGGAGGCCTCCCTGTCCTGACGGAATATAGATCCGCCCGAGCGGGGGGTGTGCAGTTGAATAATGCCATCCATGCCGAATCCAATTCGAAGAGATTACTTAAATGCAGCTGGGTAATGAGAGACATCTCGCGCAACAGGGATGCGGGCGCATATGATATCTTCTTTGAGGATCTGCTCGGTAATATGAAAAGAAAATATGTGACGCTTGATATCAAATTGCTTGATATACAGGATATGTTCGCATCGTATCTGCTGGATTCGGATACGGGGACAAGGCTGAAGCCCGTATGGGTGATCGAGGATTCGGGAAATAAACGGTATTTTACACCATTGGCGGAAAAGCCGGCCGGGAAATGACCGGTTATGGCCGATAACGGGCGATAGGGCTCCGGAGGTTGGAAGTGGATTGGTCCAAGGCAAAAAACATATTAATAGCAGTGCTGATATTGCTCAATATATATATGGGGGCCAATGTCATCCTGATGCTCACGGGAAGCGGTGTTGCCCCATCTGCAATTAATGATGCCAGAAAAGTACTTGCCGCCAGGGGGATGGACTTCTCGCCAGAATGCAGGATACCTGCCGGCGCCGATCAGGTCTCTTCTCTCATCTTTGAAAATGAATACGATTTTGATAGAGACAGGATGGAAAGGATCATGCTTGGAGGCGCGGGCGGCAACGGCAG
>CAYWGM010000040.1:7751-14457 GCA_964457875.1 uncultured Eubacteriales bacterium
CGGCAGCGGCGGCAAAAAGCTGACGTTCGGCGGAGCGGGAGCCTTTGTTTTTGAGGATCCGCGATGTTCCGGGCCGATTGATATCAGCGACAAGCATACGACGGAGAAAACTATCCGGGCATATCTGTCCTCACTCGGTTTGCCGGTCGGCAGTTTTATACTTGATTATTATGATGCCGATGCCGGGCGTCTGTTATTTACCGAGAAATACCGCGGGCTCCTTGTATTTGATAATTATTTTGAGGTGTTTATAAAAAATGGCGGTATCGCCGGCATCAATTGCAGCATACGCAGGGTCAGGATGTTCGCCGGCAAGGGCAGGCGCGTCATGCCCATCCATCAGGTCCTCCTCCTTTGGGATCGTGAAATTCCGGAGGCAAAGAACAAGGAAAGCATCGTCATCAAGCAGATAGATCTCGGCTTCAGGGGTTTCGGCAGCATCGGCCCCGGGAGCGGCACAAAGGAGTTCTCCGAAAGCCCTGTATGGAGGGTTATGCTCGGTGATGGCTCGTACCGTTATTTTAAAGCCTACGATGCCGAAGAGATATAGATAATTTTTCCAATCGTATTTTTTTTAACAAATTAGTGCTATAATTATATGTGCGTTTTTTGTATATACGTTTTTTGGTTTTTCTGATATAAGGAAGGTGCTTGATTTTTGGACAAGTTCATTATAAACGGGCAAAAGGTCCTGAACGGTGAAGTCTACATAAGCGGATCGAAGAATGCCGCCCTCGCCGTCATACCTGCCGCGCTGCTGGTGGAGGGGACCTGTGTCATCGAGAACGTACCCGATATAGGCGACGTCAGGATACTCAACGATATTCTGATTCATCTCGGCGCGAAGATCAATTATAAGAACGACAGGAATACCCTTGTTGTAGATTCAAGTGGAGTGCACGACTGGACAGCCCCGTATGAGATGGTGAAAAAACTCAGGGCGTCATATTATCTTCTCGGCGTGCTGCTCGGCAGATTCGGAAAAGCGGAGGTGTCCCTCCCGGGCGGCTGCGATTTCGGATATAGGCCTGTAGACCAGCATATCAAAGGGCTTGAGGCCCTCGGCGCCAGAATAGAGATCGAGCATGGCATAATCAAAGCATTTGCTCCCAAGCTTACCGGATGCAAGATATATTTCGACATAGTGAGCGTTGGCGCTACTGTAAACCTGATGCTTGCGGCCGTGAGGGCTGAAGGCACCACCATACTCGAGAATGTCGCCAAAGAGCCGCATGTGGTCGACGTGGCCAATTTTCTGAATGCCATGGGAGCCAACATCAAGGGCGCCGGCACTGATATCATAAGGATAATGGGGACGGGCAGGCTTAACGGTAACAATACGCATATGATAATACCCGACCAGATAGAGGCGGGTACTTTTATGATTGCCGCGGCCGCCACCGATGGCGATATCACCGTAAGGAACATCATTCCCAAGCATATGGAGCCATTGACCGCGAAGCTGATTGAAATGAATTGTGCAGTCGAGCAGAACGGCGATTGGGTCAGAGTGCGGGGCTCCGGTGCAATCCATAAGGCCAATATTAAGACATTACCGTATCCGGGATTTCCCACCGACCTCCATCCGCCTGCCGCAGTCCTTCTGTGCAGGGCGGACGGAACCAGTGTGATAACTGAAGGTATATATGACAACCGTTTCCATTATGTGGACGAGCTCGAGCGGATGGGCGCAAGGATAAGGGTCGAGGGAAGATCGGCCATGATCGAAGGGTCTGCCGAATTGACCGGCGCACCGATTAAGGCGCACGACCTGCGCGCCGGCGCCGCGATGGTCATTGCAGGACTTATTGCCCGCGGCAGTACCGAAATCTACAACGTGGAATATATCGACAGAGGATATGAAAACCTTGTAGACAAGCTTCTCAGCCTTGGCGCCGATATCAGGCGTGTCAACGGCGACTGAGGCATTCTATCTATAAATTCATAGTATTGAGTAATTGAATGATTTATTATATTATATATAATGAATTTGTGAAATATTGGAGATATTTGGAATGGGTAAAACCAAGACAAGTAAAAAGTTGAAAGTTGGAATAATAGGCTGCGGCGGGATTGCGAACGGGAAGCATATGCCAGGCCTTTCCAAGCTTGATTCGGCGGAGATGGCCGCGTTTTGCGATATAATACCGGAGAGGGCGGAAAAGGCGGCAAAAGATTTTGGCATACAGGGCGCCGGGGTGTACAGGGATTATAAGGCGCTTCTGAAGGAAAGCGGGGTTGAAGCCGTACATATCTGCACGCCGAATAAATCTCATGGCGAGATAACCGTTGCCTCGCTTGAAGCAGGTATGCATGTCATGTGCGAGAAGCCCATGGCCAAGACGTCGGCGGATGCGCACAGGATGACCGAGGCTGCGAAGCGAACGGGCCGGAAGCTGTGCATTGCATATCAGAACAGATACAGGCAGGATTCTCTTTACCTCAAGAAGCTATGCAGCGAAGGCGAACTTGGCGAGATCTACTTTGCCAAGGCGCATGCGATACGCCGGAGGGCTGTACCTACTTGGGGTGTCTTCCTTGATGAGGAACAACAAGGCGGGGGTCCGTTGATAGATATCGGGACTCATGCTCTCGACCTTACTCTCTGGCTGATGGATAATTACAAAGTCAAGAGCGTCATTGGCAATACATACAGGAAGCTTGCCGATACGAAGAATGCGGCCAATGCGTGGGAATCATGGGATCCTGAGAAATTCAAGGTCGAGGATTCGGCATTTGGGTTTATTTCTATGCAGAATGGTGCAACGATCATTCTGGAGACGAGCTGGGCGCTTAATACGCTCAACATAGGCGAGGCGATGGCGACCCTGTGCGGAACCAGGGCGGGCGCCGATATGTGGGACGGTCTGCGCATCAACGGTGAGAAATTCGGTAAAACATATATAAATAAGCCGTGTCTCAGCTCGGAAGGCGTGGATTTTTACAGCGGCAATACATATGAACCGGGCGATATGGAGGCGGAGATGTGGATCGATAGCATCTTGAACGACACTGAAACCTTCGTAAAACCCGAAGAGGCGATGGTTGTCACCGATATCCTCGAAGCTGTGTATAAGTCGGCCAGAACCGGGAAACCGGTTTATTTTGATTGATGGGGGCATTTATGAAAAAACTGAGGGTGGGGATCGTGGGCTGCGGAAATATATTTCCTATGCACGCTCTGCCGGTGACAAGGATGGAAATGTCCGAATTGGCAGCAATCTGTGACATCAAGGAAGACAGGGCGAGCAAATGGTCCATGAAGCTGGGATGCAGGTATTATGTTGATTACGTGGATATGATAGATAAAGAAGACCTGGATGTGGTGCATATCTGTACACCGCATTACATGCATGCCCCGATTGCCATTCATGCTTCGAAGGCCGGAAAGCATGTGCTTACGGAAAAACCGATGTCGATCGCATTGGATGATGCCAGGGCCATGATCGAGGCCGCCAGGGCAAATGACATCACGCTTGGCGTCATATTCCAGAATAGGTATAATGCAGGTTCCAGGCTAATAAAAGAGTCGCTGGAGTCAGGCAGTCTTGGCAGGATCCTTTCCGGAAAGCTATCGGTCACATGGGACAGGTCGGACGAGTATTATACGCGCAGCGACTGGAAAGGCACCTGGGATAAGGAAGGCGGGGGAGTCATCATAGATCAGGCCATACACACGATGGATCTGATGAGATGGTTTATCGACAGCGACCTGGAATATGTTGACGCGTCAATTTCCAACAGGGCACATAAGACAATCGAGGTGGAGGATTCGGCGGAAGGCGTGTTAAAGTTCAAAAACGGCGTTCTGGCGGCGTTTTTTGCCATCAATTACTATACATATGACGCGCCTGTTGAGATGGAGCTCCATTGCGAGAAAGGCATCGCAAAGATGATGGCGTCAAGGGCATCCGTCAGGTATGATGACGGACACGAACTTATCGCGGATACCGATCCCAACGAGTATTTTGAATACGGCGACGGTGTGAAGGATTATTGGGGAATCAGCCATGTCAAGCAGATACGTAACTTTTATGAGAGTCTTGTAAAAGGTGTGAAACCCGAAATTTCGTGCGATGATGCAATAAAGACGCAGCAGTTGATTTGCGCCATATATGAATCGGGTAAAAGCCGCAAAAGGATTGTTTTCTAATAAGTTAGTAATCATATTGAAAGGGGACATCGGTATGCATTTAGGTTTTTTAACAGGCTGTCTTGAAGGTATGGATCTTGAGGAAAAAGCAAAATGGGCCTCCGAAAACGGATTCAAGGCACTTGAGATATCGTGCTGGCCGAAAGCGAACGACAGGGATTACTCCGGATGTGATATAGATGTCGGCGCTTTTACCGAGAAACAGGCCGAAAACATCAATGCTTATATGAAAACTTACCGATTGTCCATCTCATCACTTGCGTATTATGACAATAATCTTGATAGGGATCCGGATAAGAGGAAGTTCATCAACAACCATGTCAAGAAGTGCATTGATACGGCGGCGATGCTTGATGCCGGCATGGTGGCGACATTCGTCGGAAGAAATATAGATAAGGCCGTCAGGGATAATTTCGACGAGTTCGAGAAGGTTTTCTCAGACCTTGTGGGCTATGCGGAAAAGAAGGGTATCAAAATCATCATTGAGAATTGTCCTATGATCGGATGGCAGCGTTATGACGCGCCTGGGACGATATCGTTCACGCCGGAATTATGGGAGGAGATGTTCAAACGCATCCCGAGCAGCAATTTCGGTCTCAATCTGGATCCTTCGCATCTGCTTTTTCAATTGATCGATTATATTGAGCTGCTGCCTAAGTTCAAGGATCGGATATTCCACGTGCATGCGAAGGATTCGGAGGTATTCCCGGATCGGTTGAAATGGTATGGTGTTTTTGACAGCCAACTTGGCATCAGTCACGGTTATGGGCAGAGCTATTGGCGTTTCCGTATGCCCGGCCTCGGGCAGGTCGATTGGAAGGCATTTATCGGCGGGCTCAAATCAATCGGGTATGACGGAGTGTTAAGCATCGAGCATGAAGATCTCCTTTATGAAGGATCGCCCGATAGGGTTAAAGAAGGCCTTATTTTAGGCAAGAAATTTATTGAGAGGCTTATCTGATATTGTTGTTTATTTATCTGATATCTCTGATATAGCGCCCTTCGCCGGCGTTTTCACCTAGTTGGTCATTATGGGGTGCAGGATCATTCATATGGTTCTTTTTGATTTTTTTAGATTTCCCGGTGTTTTTGCCTTTGCCTTTGCCTTTACCTTTGTCCGGCATCTCCGCAAGCTCCTTTGCTTTTTCTTAAATATAGTATGAGCTTTGGATTTAAATTTATGTAATGCGGAATCTATTTATCCGGTCAAGATGTTTATTATGTATTATCGCAGTTATCAGTATGCCTTCCTCAGCATATTCCTCACTTGATACTATGGCGGATTCGTGGATGAATGACAGCGCCCATCCTTCATTGTACGGGATGAGTATGCGGACTTCCGTTTCGGGATGGCGGATTTTGCGCATGATCATCTCCAGCAGGTTCCGTATGCCATCGCCGTTTATGGCTGATATCCCGCAAATATCATACTTGCTGCGGTTTCCAGATCCGTGACGTCCCGGCGGGAGATTTATGTCGCCGCATCCCAGATCCGTTTTATTCAGGACAAGTATTGAGGGTTTTCCCAGGACGTCAAGGCTTTGGAGGATATCTTCGACAACAGAGATCTGTCTGTCGGCCTCTTCATGCGACGAATCTACCACATGGAGCAGAAGATCTGCATAAACAACCTCTTCAAGAGTTGATTTGAAGGCTTCGATAATCTCATGGGGCAATTTGCGGATAAAGCCCACCGTATCGATCAGGATGGTCTGTCTGCCATCGGGCAGCATCAGCTTGCGTACCGTCGGATCAAGTGTCGCAAAGAGCTTATCTTCAACAAAAACATCTGTGCCGCACAATGTGTTCATCAGCGTCGATTTTCCGGCGTTCGTATAGCCTGCCAGGACTATGACAGGCGTCTCATTCTGCTTCCTGGTTTCGCGTGTGAGCTTCCGTCTTTTGCTCAACTTTTTTAGTTCCCCTTCCAGGCGGGCAACTCTTCTCCTGATATGCCTCCTGTCAGTTTCCAGCTTCTTTTCGCCAGGGCCCCTTGTGCCTATGCCTCCTCCCAGCCTGGACAGCCGTGTCCCTGCGCCTGTCAGGTGATTCATCCTGTATTTGAGCTGCGCAAGTTCCACCTGCAGCTTGCCTTCGCTGGAATGCGCCCTGTGTGCGAAAATGTCCAGTATCAGCATCGTTCGGTCTATAGTCTTAGTCCCTGTTATATCTTCGATGTTCTTCATCTGGGTGCCGGATAATTCATCGTCGAATATTATCACGTCGGCTGCGGTTTGCCTTGAGATGGACGTAATCTGCTCCAATTTGCCGCGGCCCAGATAGCATGCGGGATCG
Organism: uncultured Eubacteriales bacterium; assembly: GCA_964457875.1. Taxonomy (GTDB): domain Bacteria; phylum Bacillota; class Clostridia; order Acetivibrionales; family CAYWGM01; genus CAYWGM01. Next base: position 14,200 of record CAYWGM010000040.1, read on the forward strand.
ACCTCAGTCCTGTGTTGCCATACTTTCCCCGCCACATCGAGGTTTGCCGTGTATGCGAGCTCTTCCAGCTCGCTGAGGCAGCTCCCGGTTCGTTCATGCGGCTCTCCAAGCCCTGCGAGAATAGCCTTTTCCTTGATTATTCCGTTCATATATCTATATTGTATCATATATAAAATCTGGCTTGGATTACAAAGTGATGAACGTCCTTTTTGCTACTGTCCATGCGTATCCATGCGTATCCATGCGTAACCATGCGTA
>CAYWGM010000041.1:0-11858 GCA_964457875.1 uncultured Eubacteriales bacterium
AGATCGATTCCAGGTTCGGGGAGATCGATTCCAGGTTCGAGAATCAGGATATCAGGTTTACCAATATAGACAATGAATTGCAGGAAATCAAAAAAATGCAGAGAAAGACAGACATTAAAATCGAGCAAAGAATTGAACCCAAAATACAAGCATTATTTGAAGCAAAAGATATTATATATGACAAACTGGATGATCTTGGAGAGAAAGTTGACAAGCTTGTCCTTAAAGTGGATAAACATGAATTAGAGATTATCAAATTACATGACTAGAAGTAAATAGCAGAAAGGGGCTGTCCCCCGAAGAGGACGACCCCTTTTATTTGGCATGCACTGACGGCGTGCCAATCAGGTTTTTACAATAATTACTTGGTTACTTGGTTACAGGATAGTTGTTCCCTGTGTATGACTGGAAAACCTTTTTAACGATGTTACCGCCGATTTTTCCGGCTTCCCATGATTTGAGGTCTCCATTGTAACCTTGCTTAAGGTTTACGCCAACTTCGTTGGCTATCTCATACTTCATCGTGTCGAACTTTGTTACACTCCTGCTATTATTGTCTGCCATTTTAAGTTCCTCCTTCTTGGTGTTATTCGCTAACTCTGTTAGCGTACTCTTATAATCTGTAGTTTGATGTTTTTTATAACGGGAATTATTGCCGCGGTTGACACAATTATTCCTTCGCTGTCGCTTGTTCGCGGAAAAGCATACTTATGCCGTACAAACCTGCAAGGCCTACGATGACATATACTATCTTGCTTCCGATAGCGGCGCTTGATCCGAAAATAGATGCTACGAGATCAAATCCGAATAATCCTATGAGGAGCCAATTAAGAGCGCCTATTATTACTATTACCAAAGCAAGCCTGTCCATGGGCATTCTATTCATTTTTTTCATCTCCTTTTCATATAAATGATTTTTCTTTTATTATGTCCGCATGATAAATAAAAATTATTTACTATTATCAATATAATATTTTATGGCAACGTAAAATGGGTACCATCATATAATGATTATGAGAATGCCTGATATCGGGATATTTGAATATACATGCCGCGGCAAACATATACTACAGCTTGAAAGGAAGTGGATGCAGTTGCAATATGTCAGTATCGGTGTAAACAGATCGGCAATTGATACCGTTGAGTACCTTGCCACTGAATTAAAGCAAAATCTGCGTGGCGATAAGGACTATTGCATCGATAAGGCAAATGAAGACAGTGTTGATTCCGAGAACCCCGGCATAATCATCCGGTCGAGAAACGGATCGGAATTGAATGAAACAGATGGCAAGCTGGCATTATCCATTTCGAACGCACTTTCAGAGTTCATTATCAAAAACTATGAAGAAAAGTTGATTTCACGCATTATCAATACTAATTACTGCTATTTTAATGCACCGGAAAAGAAAGACATCAGGGCAACAGCCCTTAAGATTATAAGAAGTGAGGATGGTATCCTGATGAACAGCCTTTTCCGGCTGCGCAGAAGGAATATAATAATCAGCAAAGTGGTAGAATATCTTAAAACCTCCAACATTTTGATTCTTGATGGTTTCATAAATTTTCGCCTGAAGGAATATACCCGGGAACTTGAGGAAATTGTCGACAGGGCGGTTGATGATTATCTGATGGAGCGTGAATATAAGGAATTTATAAGATTGTTAAAGTATTTTGTAGATATGCAGGATCCGAAGTATGAAGAAGTAGATCTTATACAAACGTCAAACAGAAAATACATCCTTACTGATAAACATGGCAAGGATATAACAAGCGAATGCATGCGTGAAATCAGCAGCAGCACAGGAAAAACCGAACTCAATCATGATGACTTGCTGGTGAGTACGCTTATTTCGCTCGCTCCCAAGCGTATAGTAATCCACAATGCATATTCCTTTAAAAACAGTATGCTTCTTGAGACGATAAAGAGCGTTTTTGCGGGAAAGATACTGATATGCGGAGGATGCGACGCCTGCAGGGCATACGACAGGAATACCGATAAGGAAAGCGATAGTCTAAACGAGTAATTCTTTGCATAATAAAACAAAATACGACATTTATTTTTACATATATATTGACATTATATCGCCGCATGATACAATATATTGTGTAGTTATTACCTAAGCAGGCAGTGACGTATAAAACCGGGTTTATTTGGTAATACTACATACTAAAGTTTCAAGCAGCAATGTTGGCACCATTGACGGCTTCTTTAGGGATTCATGAGTGTTAGTTTACAAATGATTAACTAAGGTAAGTACGAATGAGAAAGAATCTCATGAACTAAAGATGAGGAGTTTATCCGGGGAAAGAAAAGAGAGTCGCATGACTCTCTTTTTCCCTATTTATCGGAGATATTGATGCGGGTGATGGGATTTATCGGTCCGAGCGGATCGGGGAAAAGCCATAGGGCATCATGGGTAGCAAAAGAAAAAGGTCTGGATTTTATTATTGATGACGGCCTTCTTATCAAGGACAATCAGGTCATTGCCGGTACTTCTGCAAAAAAGGAGAATACGAAGATCGGCTCCATCAGGCGGGCGCTCTTCATTCATGACGATCATGCCGATGAAGCCAGAAAGGCGCTGAATCTGTACAAACCGGACGGTATACTGATTTTGGGCACCTCTGAGGCCATGGCCGATACTATTGCAAAAAAGCTTAATCTGCCGAAGATAGCCGAGAATGTATATATCAATGATGTTGCAAACGATTTTGAAATCAGGCAGGCACTTTCTATAAGAAAAGATCAAGGCAAACATGTCATTCCGGTTCCGACTTTCGAGATAAAAAAGGATTTCTCAGGATACATGCTCGATCCGCTGCAGATATTCCGGAGGAAAGGCAAGGGCAGCTATCAGCTTGTAGGGGAAAAATCGGTGGTAAGGCCGACATTCAGCTATCTTGGCAGTTACACCATTTCGGATTATACGCTCTTTCAGATAATTGAGCATGTGGTCGCGCATATGGACGGCATCAGCAAAATATCCAGGTTCAGGGCAGAAAGCCATCCCGACGGGATATGCATAGAACTTGATCTGATACTTATTTATGGATTCAAAATAAACAGCCTTCTCGAGGAGGCCCAGAGAAAGGCAAAAAATGAAATTGAGCGGCTGACCGCTCTAAATATAAAAACGCTGAATGTATCTGCCAGGAGCCTTGTCGTGGCTGCCTCCAAAAAACAGTAGCTTTTATGATAGATGATTTCAAGGCCTATCAAACTGGAAACAACGGCTTAAGTTCGGTGATAGTCGAAGGAGTCCATGATTTCGATCCGCGCCACATCTTCGAATCAGGGCAGTGTTTCCGCTGGTCACGGCAGGGTGACGGCAGTTATACGGGTGTTGTGAAGGACCGTGTGCTGAATGTGGCGTATGACGTTGAAAAAGAGACGTTGACGATCAATAATTCAAGCATTGATGATTTCAAAAATATCTGGTGCGATTATTTTGATTTGCGAACCGATTATGGAGATATTAAAAAGAAGCTTTCGTGTATTGACGAAATAATGGCGGAGGCCGTCAGCTATGGAAACGGTCTCAGACTGCTACGGCAGGACTTTTGGGAAACCCTCGTATCATTTATCATTTCAGCGAACAACAGGATACCGTCGATAATGAAAATCATATCAAATATATCTAAAAACTATGGCGACATGATAACAAGCGGATATGCGGACGGAGGGCATTTTGCATTTCCCCAGCCTGAGAGGCTCTCCTGTCTTGATGAGCGCGAATTTATGCTTTGCAGCAGGGGAGGATACAGGTGCGGCTATATTATAGGCACCTCCAGTGCATATCTTGCCGGCGCCGTTAAAAAAGAAAATCTTGCCTTGATGGATGCCGCATCCGCTAGGAGAGCAATGATGTCGCTTCCGGGCGTCGGGCAAAAAGTCGCTGACTGCGTAATGCTCTATAGCGGTACGAGGTATGATGTGTTTCCGACGGATGTCTGGATAAAAAGGGCTGTTGAAAAGCTATATTTTGATAGGAAAGCCTCTCTTAAAGAAATCTATCAGCTTACATCGCAAAAATTCGGAAGTCTTGCCGGTTATGCACAGCAATACCTGTTTTTTTACGCACGGGAAAATAATATCGGAAAATGAAGTGACTGACTGTTGTTGAGACCGTTTTTATGATGTATAATAGATGTAGGCAGTGAACAAGAAAGAACTGGAATTCCTGAAATGCCCGGATGAACCTATTATTTTGAACCTACATCCGAAATTAGGGAGCTGGCGTTTAAGAGAGGATACCAGGCCCCGTACTAAATCCGACAGCCTTAAAAAGCTGCAACGGCAGGGGAAGGTTGATACTTTTATCACGGCACCCACCTAGCAGAGGCTAGGTGTCAAAATATGGGGGAACGGCATTTTGGGGCTTATCTTAGAGGCTGGTTCTTCAGGATTCAAACCTGGAGGACGGCCTCTTTCGTTTATCGGTCAACTGCCATTTATCTAATGTTTTCATTAAGAAGGATCTGCAGTTTCTGGCTGATATTCGAGGTTTCCTGGGAGACATTGCGGAGATGTGATTTTATTGATTCGATCTCTGATTTGATTGCTGCTTCATTCCTGTTCAGCGATTCGATCTTTTGTTTAAGTGCCTTGAATGTACTTGTAATAAGTTCTTTGAAGTCTTCAGCGGTTATTACTTCAGGATCGGGAAATATTTCCCCGACGAACGCAAGCTTCAGCCCGATTTCCAGGTTGGCCGGAAGCGTAGTGCATACAGGCGCCTTGTCGCCCTCCACGGGATTATTTGCAGTATATCGCGCCAATAAATGATTGCCTTGAACAAAAGGATATTTGGCTGTTTTGGTCCATGTTTCGCCGGAGGCGCCGTATGATGCGTACATGATATTTTTATCCCGTATCCAATAAGCAAGCACTTTCTGGTTTATTACCGCCACAGATGCATCTTCAAACCTGTTATCAGACACGCTGAGGATTTTTGGGCCCGTCCAACCGCTGCCGCTTATTATTTCCTTGTCATATGCCAGCTCATACTTGTTCTCTGTATGTCGCTCATATATGATATGGACATTGCCATTTCTGTCAGGAATTGCCGAAATGAATCTGCAGTTGCCGGAATGGTTGGTGACCGGAATGAAACTGCTCCACCTTTTTTGGGAACCGGTGTGTTTTTTATAGCCGACCTGCATATAATTACCGTCAAACAGGTTGTAGAATATCTTTAATGTGCCGGCTGGCGCATAAAGCGGAGCATAGTATGAATCAGCAGGTATATAATCGATGATCGACGGCATCGCCGGAATACCGGCGATAACCTGTTGATAGCCGAGGAACCTGTCATCTCCGTGCTGCAGTATGTATAGCAACGCCGGGTCTTTATCCTCCGCCAATATCCGTATATGCTTGTCATACGGAGACGGATTCTTGCTTGTAAGGGCTGTGACCGGAGCCTCTGGCTTAAGATCGGTTTCCGCGCTGCAATTAATGTACGTGTAGATTATATTGCCATGCGAATCCTGCCAGGCAATGTGAAAATTATCGCCGCTGTCCATTGCGGCATCAAATCCGCTTCCAATTCCCGGTCCGGCAATCTTTTCCGCTCTGGACCAAAAGTTGCGTCCGGCAAGGTATGAATAACATATGAACCCTTCCGCGGAATAGAAGAAGTTGAAAACCTTTCCGGATGATTGTCTGAATATGTGATTCCTTATCATGCTCCAGGCCGCGCAAGCCTCCTTCCGGCCGGACGATTTGCCCATGCAGTATATGTTTATGTGGTTTGTGCAGGCAGCTATTCCTGAACGGCAAAAAAACCTGCACCAAAAGGGGCTTAAAACATATTATGAAAATGAGAGAAACTTAGTTATGGGTAATTTTTACTTAATGGAGGTTTTAAATTATGGGCAGCAATGATGAAAGAATGGCTTGCGGGCTGATTTCCGACAGGGATCTTTGCAAGCTGAAGGAATCGGTATGTATTCAGACAGAAAAGATATATGATTCCTGCAGCGGAAGGGACTGCATCGAAGATGCGGCCGTATGGTTCCCTAGCGAGAAAATACAATGGCTTCTTTCAAAGGCGCAGAGCGTAAAGTGCAACAAAGCTGAAGTCGTCGATGTATCTGCCGATGTTCAGCCGGTACCCTTCAAACGGGGGTTTTATACGGTTGAGATCAGGTTCTTCATCAAAGTGAAGTTGGAATTCGTAGTAGTAAAACCCAACGGTTGTGTGAAGGTTTACTGCGTACCCGGAATCGTGACATTCTGCAAAAAGGTCATCCTGTTCGGTTCCGAAGGCAACGTGAAGATATTCAAATCACATCCGATAGGGTGCAAATCCGGATCTATGCTACAGCAGAACAATCTTCCGTTTGCAAAAATCGAGGTTGCGGATCCCATCTGTCTCTGTGCGAAGATCGTCGAGTGCAGGGAATGGAAGAGCGAATGCTGCGAAGAAATTCCGAGGCATGTCGCTGAAATTGTAGATGAAAAGGCCGATCTTGAAGACATCGAAGTTGAGACAGTCAAGGACGAGAGGCACTGCCACGTATACCACAAGGTGCTTGCGACGGTGGGGCTCTTCTCGATAGTAAAACTCGCCAGGTTGGTCCAGCTGCTGATTCCGGCATTTGATTTCTGCGTACCTACAAAGACTTGTATTGCCTCAACGGAAAGCGACCCATGCGAATTATTCGAGACTATTGATTTCCCCGTAGAAGAGTTTTTCCCTCCACAGAAATTTGATTTTCCAGGAGCAATGGAAGAGGAGAGGGCGATCAGAAGGGGAATGGACAGCTGATCTTGCCCGATCCCACAAGGGAAACTGCTTTTCACGGCAGTACATAAAGGGATAGTACGTCTATCCCTTTATGTCATGCTTTTTTACAGCTTTACATCGCCCTTCCCGGGATAATAAGGTCGACTATCCCATAAACGAGGGCGCCGATGATCGCTCCCCATACAGTGACTGTAAAACCGGCGACAAAGTACTGTGTTACGTAAATTATAACTGCGGCAAGGATGAAACCGGTTATCCCTCTTCCGAAGGGCGTAGCATCAATACCGATCAGCCTCGATGCCACGTAGTCAAGTAATGCGAGGACCAACGCACCCAGGAGCAGCGGCCAGATTCCGGTGATGGCGAAACCGGGTGTTAAAGCTGCCGTAATTGCCAGAACTATCGCGCCGACTACCAATCTGATCAGGAAATGTGACAGATTGAATTGTTGTTCTGCTTTAGCGCCTTGATATTGTTCGTCAGCCAAATTATTCACTCCCTTTTTTTTCAATACACAGATTTTATTATTGTTTCATTACGCATTATTTATACAAAACTATATTTGTGGTAATATTTTTACAGGGGGTTGCAAATAATATGCTAAGGGAATTATTGGAGGACGCGGCTTCTATTGCCAGACGCGACCCTGCCGCCAAAAGCAGGATTGAGGTCATTTTGCTCTATCCCGGATTCCATGCCATAATTTTTCACAGGATCGCGCATTGGTTTTATAAAAAGAAAATATTTTTTCTGGCGAGATACGTTTCGCAGGCCGGCAGGTTCTGGACAGGTATAGAGATTCACCCGGGAGCCCAAATAGGGAGGGGCCTGTTCATAGATCATGGGATGGGGATCGTGATCGGCGAAACGGCTGAGGTCGGCGACAATTGCACCATATATCACGGCGTGACGCTCGGGGGCACAGGAAAGGAAAAGGGGAAGCGCCACCCCACTATCGGGAATAACGTGCTTATCAGCTCCGGCGCCAAGGTCCTCGGTCCTTTCAAGGTAGGTGACAATTCCCGCATAGGGGCTAATGCCGTCGTATTGCAGGAAGTCGATCCGAATAGCACGGTAGTGGGCGTCCCGGGACGCACGGTAAAAAAGGACGGCGTCAGGCTGCCCGATGCGATGGCGTCGATTGAACTGGATCAGATCCATGTCCCTGACCCTGTATCACAGGAGATTTGCCGCATGCGCGTAAAACTCGAAGCCATCGAGGCGAAGATAAAGCAAATGGCGCCCGGGGGGATCGGCGAAGAGCGCAGCGCAGGGGTGCATAATGAGGATATATAATACGCTTTCGCGGAAGAAAGAAGAATTCAGGCCGATATCCGGAAATGATGCACGGATATATTCATGTGGTCCGACGGTCTATGATTACGCGCATATCGGGAACCTCAGGACGTACATCTTCATGGACATGCTGCGACGGGTGCTGCGTTACAACGGATTCAGGCCTGTCCATGTCATGAACATAACCGATGTGGGCCATCTGGTTTCCGATGCCGATGAAGGCGAAGACAAGATGCAGAAATCGTCGCGCGAGAAGAAGATGTCGCCGTGGGAGATAGCCGCATACTTCAGCGATAAGTTCTTTCAGGACATAGCGCAGGTGAATGTGGAGAAACCTGAGATTATCCCGTGCGCCACGGCCCATATTCAGGAAATGATTGATTTCGTCCGGGGGTTGATCGATAAAGGATATGGGTATGAGATAAGCGACGGCATCTATTTTGACATAAGTAAATTCAAGGATTACGGGAAGCTTTCCGGTATCGACCTTGACCGGCAGCTTGCCGGCGCACGCGTCGAACTGAACGAAGAAAAAAGGCACCCCGCCGATTTCGCTTTGTGGAAAAAGGCTTCAAAAGAGCATATAATGCAATGGCCAAGTCCCTGGGGCACTGGATATCCGGGTTGGCACATAGAGTGTTCGGCGATGTCCCGCAAATATCTCGGGGATATCTTCGACATCCATACCGGCGGGGTGGATCACATACCCGTGCATCATGAAAATGAGATAGCCCAATCGGAGGCGTTGTTAGGTAAGCCTTCCGTGAGATACTGGATGCACGGCGAATTCCTGTTGGTGGATGGCGGCAAGATGTCCAAGAGCCTTGGCAATGTCTATACGATGGATGATTTGAAATCGCGCGGCTTCGACCCGATGGCGTTCAGGTATTTCTGCCTGAATGCGCATTATAGGAGCAAATTGAATTTCACGTGGGATGGCCTCGGTGCTGCGCAAAAATCGCTTGAAAGGTTCAGGGACGGGGCATGGGAGCTCAAAAACGCGCCTGATTCACTTGATGCGCTTGACTCGACTGACCTCGCAGATATGACCGGTTCTTTCCGCAATGAGTTCAATGATGCCGTCAATGACGATATCAATATCCCGAAGGCGCTTGGCGTCGCATGGAATGTCATACGATCGGGCATGAAGTCAAAGCGGATGTACGGCCTTCTTGTCGAGTTCGATTCGATACTCGGGCTTGGGATAGAAGGATACGATCCTGAGGATAGAAAGCGAAATAAGCCGGATACAGGAGATTTGGAGAGTGACCCCGAAATTGCACAGATGGTCGGGTTACGTCAGAAGGCAAGGAAAGACAAGGATTATAAGCTTGCCGACGAGATACGGCTGAAGCTTGGCCAAATGGGCGTTTCGCTCGAGGATACCCCCCAGGGTGTAAGGCTGATCAGGAAGGAATAACTGGAAATAACAAATGGATATTTTGCCTGACATAAATGCAGCTGTTGATCCGGATTTGATAAGCCCTCTTATTTTGGCGTATATAGGCGACGCCGTGTTCGAACTCATGGTCAGGAACCGCGCTATCTCGGAATTCACAGCCGACGGGAAGATATGCGTGCCTGTCGGCATGCTTCACAAATACTCAACAAGCCATGTCAAGGCAAAGTCACAGGCCGACAGCATACAAAGGATACTGGAAGTCCTTACGCCCGAAGAGCAGGACGTCTACAGGAGGGGCAGGAACGCCAACCCTTCCACCATGGCCAAACATGCCGAAGTCGGTGATTACAGGCAGGCAACGGGATTCGAAGCCCTTATGGGATATTTGTTTTTGAAGGGTGACCATGACAGACTCAGATACATATTTGAACTGACAATGAAAGGTTAAATAAGGCAAATCAATGAACGGAAGCGGCTATGAGCCGGACAAGCTTATAGAAGGCAGGAACCCGGTGCTTGAAGCGTTGAGGGCGGGCAGATCCATTAATAAAATACTGATATCAAAGGGCGGCAAAGAGGGTTCGATCAGGCAGATAACAGCCCTTGCGAAAGAAAAGGGAGTTGTCGTTCAGGAAGTCAGCAGAATAAAACTTGACAACATGTCGTTGACTCATGCCCATCAGGGGGTAATTGCCATATCATCCATCAGAGATTACATCGAGCTGGATGAACTCTTGGAAACCGCTGCATCAGCGTCGGCGTCGACGCCGGCCTCGGCAGGGCATCCGCTCCTGCTGGTACTTGACGGAGTGGAAGATCCGTACAACCTCGGTTCAATAATCAGGACGGCCGACGCCGCCGGCGTAAATGGCGTCATCATACCGAAGCACAGGGCTGCCGGTCTCACAGGCGCCGTTGCAAAGGCCTCCGCCGGCGCAATCGAATATGTCCCCGTCGCAAGGGTCACTAATATTGCCATGACTCTCGACCTGCTTAAAGAAAAGGGGTATTGGATCGCAGGCGCGGATTCGGTTTCCGGAGACATGTTGTTCAGCGCCGATATGAAAGGACCGTTGGCAGTCGTCATCGGCGGCGAGGGGACAGGCATCGGCAGGCTGGTACGACAAAAATGCGATTTTATAGTAAATATTCCCATGAAAGGCCATATATCATCGCTCAATACTTCTGCCGCCGCCGCGGTTGTGCTTTATGAAGCCCTCAGGCAGCGGATGGCAACTGGCAAAGGATGATTTCGGGCAAAGGATGATTTCTTGACATCGGGGGTATGGGCACATATAATTGTTGTTGGGGGTGAACGCACCTGAGCCTTGATTTCCAGCATTCTACAGACGTTTATCTTGATAGTACGGATGAAGAGGTAATTTGTGATGCTCATCAAGGTAATAATGTTGCCCTGGAATATCTCATCGATAAATACAAAAGCTTTGTGAGGGCGAAGGCCCGTACATATTTCCTTATCGGCGCCGACAGGGAGGATATCATCCAGGAAGGGATGATCGGCTTGTATAAAGCCATCAGGGATTTCAGGGAGGACAAGCTTTCATCGTTCAAGGCCTTTGCCGAACTCTGCATCACGCGCCAGATAATCACCGCGATCAAGACCGCCACCAGGCAGAAGCACATACCGCTCAACAGCTATATTTCGCTTAACAAGCCCGTTTTCGACGAAGAATCTGACAGGACCCTCTTTGACGTCATCAGCGAGACCAGCGTCGCAGATCCGGAAGAAATGGTGATAAACCGCGAGGAATTTTCGGGCATGGAATGCAAGATGGGCGAGATTCTCAGCAGCCTTGAGTGGAAGGTATTGTCCATGTTCCTGCAGGGCAAGACATATCAGGAGATATCGGCAAAACTCAAGCGTCACGTCAAATCCATAGACAATGCATTGCAGCGCGTTAAGAGGAAAGTCGAGAAATACCTCGAGAGCGCAAGGGCTTAAGCCAGCGTAATCCATGCAAAATTCTTTACTGGACGATGCCTTTCTCATATGTTATAATTCATTCCGCAGGCTGCGGATAATCAGGCAGCGATTAGCCGTACAATGATATTTGCGGGTGTAATTCAGTGGTAGAATATCAGCTTCCCAAGCTGACTGTGTGGGTTCGATTCCCATCACCCGCTCCACCACGATAAGTACACATAGACGCGTAACATGCCCTCATAGCTCAGTAGGTAGAGCACATCCATGGTAAGGATGGGGTCATCGGTTCAACTCCGATTGAGGGCTCCAGTACACTACAACAACCGACAATGCTTGATTTTCGGGCAACGTGCAAAATAAAAGTCATTATCAGCTAAGGTTTTTCCTATCTTATGACCGAAACGCCTCCACATTTTGTTTTGACCTGCTCCCCTAAAAATCCGTCAATCTGAAAGAAATGAAA
>CAYWGM010000041.1:11958-14167 GCA_964457875.1 uncultured Eubacteriales bacterium
CCGGAAATAGAGATTTCCGTTGCGGAGACGATAAAATTATTACTTGCTTCGATAGCTTTAGAGGAACTCAGTCTTGCGCATATTTTAAATGCAGAGGGAGAGAAGATTCAGGAGATTATCAAGTGCGGAGGCGGTAATAAACTTAACGATTTACTATCAATTGATAAAAGCGTCGAAAGAATAATCAGGGATGTTATCAAAAAGGAAATGCTGCTGGAATTCAAATTCGAAAATATCCTTGAACTGATCGATAAAAGAGTTAGGGATTGCGATTAAGATCCTTATTTTTAAGAGGGACTGTATCATAACCAAATTAAGAGACAGTCCCTTTTAATAATATGCGGAGAAATATGGAGCGTGATAAGATTATGATCGACGACAAATTGAATTATGCGTTGATGGGTGTAAAGTTGATTGAAACTGCGGTACTACTCGATGAGTCATTGGTCAAAATCCTTAAAATCGGTGTAAGAAGAGTAAAGGAATTAATTAAGAGTAATAATTATGAAGAACTACATAAATTAATTCATTTGCTGAAATATATTATCATGGTGCTTACAATAACTGAAGAAAAGATCAGAATCGGTATTGATATGTATGGTAACAGCATGAAAAACTGAAGAAAGCCAAAATAACAAATGAGATCAAAAGAAAAATCCAGACCGGAGTCTGGAAGGAGATGAATTAAAATGAGAAAATTCTATGCAATAATATTATACTGCACATTTTATGAATTGTAACTGAAATATTTCATGAACTTTGGTGAAAATCTTCACATTTGACATCCGGCTTTGTTTCGTAGTATGATTCTTATATCCCCCGTGGGGGGATGGGGGATATAAGATGAGGGACGAGGGCGAAGGATACGGTAAAAGGAAAAGGAGGAATCAGTATGACTCATTGCTTGGATGTTAAAGCGGTGTGCGACAGGTTATCCAGGCTGGAAGGGCACATACGCGGTATAAAAAAGATGGTTGAGGAAAGAAAGCCGTGTGAAGATATCCTTATTCAGATTGCCGCCATAGAGTCGGCTATGCACAAGGTCGGACAGATCGTGCTTGAAGACCACCTTGCCGGATGTGTGCTTGATGATATCAAAGACGGCAAGGAAGAAGAGGCGCTGAGAAAGCTGAAAGTGGCTCTTAAAAAGTTCATCTAGCGGACAAATGGACAAATGGACAAATAAACAGAGATTTGACCGGGGAGCTATTTGATGAAGAAAATAAATGAGTTTCTTAATTCAATACCGATGCTGATAATGTCTGGCATGTTTCTTACGGTAGGCTTGCTTGAGCATACAGGCTTGCTTGAGCATACAGGTTTGCTTGGAAGCTACCGCTTTCCTGTGGATCCGGCCTGGGTTTCCATATTCATTTCAGGATTTCCCATTGCGTATCACGCCATAAAAGGGGTTGTAAAGCGGTTTTCCATCAGCTCGGAGCTGCTTATTACCATAGCGATGGTCGCGTGCGTCTATATCGGCGAGATATTCGCCGCCGGCGAGATCGCCTTTATTATGGCCATAGGCGCGTGGCTTGAGGATAGGACGGTCGATAGGACAAAAAAGGGGATTGTGAGCCTTTTGAAATTGGTCCCGGGCAAAGGCAGGCGCATAGCGGTATTACCTGATGGTACGGTGGCGGAAGAAATGGCGGATGCAAGAGACCTGAAGGCGGGCGATATCATCAGAGTCCTTCCCGGCGAGACCATTGCCTCCGACGGCAAGATCACCTACGGACAGACCTCAGTTGATCAGTCGATAATGACGGGCGAGTCCCTGCCGGTAGACAAGACAATAGGCGACAGCGTGTTCTCGGGGACCATCAACCGTTTTGGCTCGGTCGATATAGAAGTAACAAAGGCATTTGAGGATTCAACGCTGCAAAAGATGATAAATCTGGTAAGAGAAGCGGAAGACAATAAAGCCCCGACTCAGAGGATCGTGGATAAATGGGCGGCATGGCTCGTACCTGTCGCATGCATAATAGCCGTCATTACTTATATTGTAACCGGGGACATCATCCGCGCGGTGACGGTGCTCGTGGTATTCTGCCCTTGCGCTCTGGTACTTGCCACTCCGACCTCCATTGTCGCCGCAATAGGCCAGGCTGCAAAATCCGGCGTCCTGATCAAATCCGGAGAAGCGCTTGAAAGCATGGGCAGTATTAACGCCATAGCCTTTGATAAGACAGGCACGCTCACGCACGGC
>CAYWGM010000042.1:0-1262 GCA_964457875.1 uncultured Eubacteriales bacterium
GCCATTCACACGAGAGTGCCCAGCAGCTGGTTGAGCATCCGGTAAATTATCACTGCAAGTTGAGCCCTTGTCGCAAGTGATTTTGGATTGACTTTGCCTCCGGAGCCTTCTACCAGGCCCGCCTTCGTAAGGCTTGCCACAGCGTCCCTCGCATATGCGTTTATACGACCGGCATCGGAATAACCGGCCAGATATTCGGGGCCTGCCGCCTCCAGTTTTGAACCTGCCGCTTCGAGAGCCCTGGCGATGATGACCATCATATCCTCCCTGGTGATGCTTCCGCCGGGATTGAAGGTTGTGCCGCTGCCCTTGGCGATACCGAGCGCTTTTGCGATACCAATGGCGTCGTAATAATATGAGCTTTTAGTCACATCGGTGAAGTTGCCGCTGAAATCGGCCTGCAGGTTCAGCGCCCTGACGACCATTAGGATGAAATCGCCTCTTTTTGTAGCGGCGCCCGGATTGAAAAGGCCGCGGGTATCCCCGGTGACGGTCCCTATCTCATAAAGCCTGTCTATCGCGTCCACAGCCCAATAATAGTCTCTGGTGACATCGGGGAAATATTTGGACTGATACCTGCTGACGACGAGTCCGCCGCTCTCATTGTGAAGCCTGTCAAGCGCGGTGACTACGTAAAATATATTGTCATAATTGCTCACCGACGCATCGATGAATTCGTATCTGCTATCTGTCGGTCCGCCTCCGGTACTTGCAGTCCTGCGTACGGTTCCTATCAGCTTGCTTGCGCTTGCGTCAGAAGCGATATCCGCCTTCTCTCCGTTATTGAACCGGTAAACGGCATAATACGCCGCCGAAGGGTCGTCGCCGGTCCAGTACACTTTAACGCTGCCTGTAACGCCACCGCCGGCAGAACCTGCCGGCAGGTTCTCAACCTTGCCTTGCAAAGCTGGGCGAGGAGCTTTTCCGCCTTTCCACGGCATGACCGGGACAAGGGTTTTTACCGCCCATATGTCGTTTTGCATCACGCTCACCGCTTGCTGCTTACCCGCATCGTAGAAATTCCGGAACCTGAACATGATGCTGCCCTTGATTTCCGGCTTGACGATATTGAACTTGAGCTGCCGTACAATTTCGGGTACCGCGTTATTACCCGTGAAATATTGGTCGGAATCGTCATTAATCTTGTATAAGGCTTGTCCGATATACAAATGCACATTTTTGCCTTTACAGACATTGGCCCACCATGACGCGACCTCGCCGTAAGGCGCCCTTGTATTGCCGAAAGAGAAATACACCTGCGG
>CAYWGM010000042.1:1362-13280 GCA_964457875.1 uncultured Eubacteriales bacterium
TACTGATTATATGTCGGGGTGTCCTTCATTTCGCCCACGTAGCTTTCATTATAGAAATAGTCGTCCATATGCACGCCGTCAATATCGTAATTGCCGACTACCTCCATAATGCGGGAGATCACCCAATTCCTCGCGGCGGGTACGCCGGGATCGATGACAAGTCTTCCGGCGGCCGACCGGACCCATTCCGGATGCTCTTTGTATACGCTTTTCTGCACATTGAGCGTGGCCTTGGTCGCATCATCGGTATACATCGATATCCTGTACGGGTTGAACCATGCATGTATCTCCAGATTGCGCTTATGGGCCTCATCTATGGCGAACCCCAGCGGATCGAACCCCGGGTCCTTACCATAGCTACCGGTCAGATACCGCGACCACGGGACGATGGCCGACCTGTATAAGGCGTCGCCTTCAGGGCTGACTTGAAAGAATACGGCGTTGAGTTTCAACTTGACCGCCTTGTCCAGCATAGTAACAAGCTCTTCCTTGCTTTTTTGCACACGCTGTGCATCATCGGCAATCTTTTTTGTATCGGCTGACGGCCAGTCAAGATTAATGACAGTGGATATCCATGCCCCTCTGAGGTGCCTTTTAACTACAGGCGTATTATCCGGGATATATGGCGCATAAGGATCCCACGGATTAGTCTGAGCTATGGTTTCAGATGGCTGAAATGCCGAAGCAGTAAGCAATATACCTATTATACAAATGAAAATAAGAATACGTTTATACAATTTGACCCCAATAATAAATTGTTTTATTGCTAAGATTTATGGTACGGTTTTACTCACATTGTGTCAACCGACAAATCCTGCTAACAGGACGGTATACTGCAGCATATCTACGTATTACTTAAAATACTCCGGTATCTCCGACGCCGCATTTTCCATGAGCTTATCCTGATCACGCAGCATCTTTGGCGCGATCTTCCCTGGCAGGATATCCGCTCCCGATTGCGCTGCCATGCGACTCATGACCGAGATTGCGTGCGAGCCTCCCATAAACGCAAAAGGGAAGCCCATCGTGACGAACGGAAGCAGCTTCTTGCCCGAAATGCCTTGCAGCTGCTTAAGGCAGGAGACAGTTACAGGCGCGGCGGTAAATGCCCATACCGGACCTCCTACGAGCAGTGCGTCATACATATTGCAATCAGGGAGATTAGTGATATTGAAGCTGGACGCTGCCCTTGCCGATTTCATCTCGACCGGTACATCCGTCTTCAGTTCAACGATATCGACGTCATGCCCACCCTCTTTGAGCTTTGCGGCGATCCGCCTGCCGAACTCAAGCGTCGTCCCTGTTTTTGAATACACAATAATACCCAGTTTCATAAATAACCTGCCGCCTCCTTCAACATAATTATTATCAAACTATCATACGCCTCTTCAGGCCTTTAATTCCATGCCGCCTTCCATAGGATCCTGACGTAAACAGGTACACTATAATAAGATACCAGAATTAACCGGATATTTATAGATAATCAATAGTTAAAACAAAAAATATTTACTTGCCATTGATTCCAATATCGCCGTTATTAGCCCCTGCAGAATTATTCTTGGCTTTTTGGTAATCTATGCATGTCTCACCAAATATATAGGCAACTATGCTGCCGAATGCAAGAACCATAGCCGAGATCCTCTCGGAAAGTCCGCTGTCCACGCCAAACAGGACGAACACCGACACTATCAGACCGGCAACCATTGCCCATAATTTTCTGCTCGAGAGTTTTTCTTTCCAATTCATCAGATTTCTCCATTTATAATCAGCATTTAACTTTACTAATAATCATATTATGGTAAATTAAAGTAAAATGTTCATCGTTTACCATATTGTATTATGTAATATTATCTGATATACTGAAATCGCATATACAGAAGAAAGTCAACATCTTTATTAAGGAGTTGACATGATATGTTGCAAATCATAATCCCATTCTGGGTACTGCTGATTGTGACCGGCATCCTGAACGCCATATTGACTATATTTGCTTTTCGGGCAAAGAATCAACAAAGTATACCCGCATTTATCATCCTGATGTCCGCTGTCACACTATGGTCCTTCGGGTATGCAGCGGAACTCGCAAGCAGCAGCTTGAGCCAGATGCTGTTCCTGGCAAAGCTTGAATACCTCGCAATTGTTGTGATCGCCCCTTCCTGGTTTTATTTCGCGCTTTGCCTGAATCGTTTGGATATTCGCAAAAACAAGGGTATCATATTTACCCTCATTACCATTCCCGCTATTATATTATCATTCGTATGTACAAACGACCTGCATCACCTGTTCTGGAAGCAAAACGTCCTGGCAGTAGTTAATGGGGCAACTATATTGAAGAACGTTTATGGTCCTGTATTCTGGGTACATTTTTACTTCTCTTATTCTCTCATAATCGGCGGAACGGTACTATTGCTATATAATTTTTTAACCACAAACTCAATACGGCGATACCGTGTAGTGTACTTGCTTGTTCCATTATTCCCGCTGGCAGCAAACGCCGTAACGCTGCTGAACCTCAATCCGCTGAAACATATCGACCTGACGCCGTTCGCATTTACGATTACAGGGCTTATGCTCGTGTTGGGGGCTTCCCGAAGGTTCCGGCTTGAACTAGTCCCTATCGCGCATGATAATGTGTTTGAGAATATCGAAGACGGGATCATCATTACCGATCAGAATTACAAGATCGTTGATTTCAACCCTGCAACCAAATTAATAACCGGATTTGACAGCGTATCAGAAATACAAAGCTTCATCCTTGAAAACCTGAAAGGTAAAGCACAAGAACACGAACATGTCCATCTGGAATTGAACGATACCCTCAACCGGCCGAATGTCCTTGCACGGTTGACTCCTCTGATCCGCAAGGCCGCATTTATCGGCATGCTGATCATCCTAACGGATATCACCCCGCAAAAACAGGCCGCCAAAGAGCTTAAAACGTGTGAAGAACGATATGAACAAATATTTACCGGAATGCGAGATGCAATATTCGTCGAAAACTTTACAGGCGGCATACTTGAAGTCAATCCTTCCGCATGCGAAATGTTCGGTTTCAGCCGTGAGGAATTCCTTGCAAAGACCGTACAGGATATTGTTCCCCAAGGCGCGCCCATGCTGATTCAGTCGGAAGACGCCGAAACAGATTCTCTCTCTGACATACCCGAAACACCGCTCAAGACATATAACCGACGTGCGAATGGCTCGGTATTTCCCGTGGAAGTGATCGCCCGCCGGATAATCATTGCCGGAGAACCTCTGATGCTGATAGTAGTCAGGGATATAACAGAAAAAGTAAAAGCAGAAACAGCATTAGCTTCAAGAGAGCGATATTTGAAAATCCTGAACAAGTTGACATGGAGCGCATTGACAAGCCAAAACCTGCATGAAATGCTGCAAACATTTGCAGATAGATTATGTGAACTATTTGAAGCTTCAGCCGCATATATCACATTCTGGGATGAAGAAAAGCAGATAGTCCTTCCCAAAGCCGCTTCCGGGAAAATGAAGAAACCATACCCGAAAACCGGCTCGCAACCGGCGAAGAACACTATGACGGAAGCCGTACTGAAATCCGGTCGCCCGATAGTTGCGGAAGACGTCTACAATAGTCCTTATATCAGTACGGAAATCTCGCTTACATTTCCTGCAATATCGATAATGGCTCTGCCTCTGGCTACGGGCGACCGTAAATTTGGCGCTGCGTTGATAGCTTTCGACAATCAGCGCGGATTTTCCGATGAGGATATAAAAAGAGGTTCACAAGCGGCCGATCAGATTGCGCTATCCATTTCGCGATCTTTCCTCATGCAGGAGACCCAGAAATTGCTGAAGGAAACCCGTTCTATAAACGAAACTCTGGAACAGAGGGTTCACGAAAGGACAAAGCTGCTGCTTGCGACACAAGAAAAACTGAAATATGCCAATCAGGAATTGAGGGCAGCATACGATGCGACAATTGAAGGATGGGCGCAGGCGCTTGAACTTCGCGAAAAGGAGACAGCCGGCCATAGCAAAAGGACTGTGCTTATGTCGCTGAAGCTGGCAAAGAGGCTGAATCTTGATGACAATATGCTTGAGCATATCCGTCGCGGAGCGTTGCTCCATGATATCGGCAAGATGGTCATTCCGGACAGTATCCTCCAAAAACCCGGGGAATTGACGGCAGACGAATGGAAGGTCATCCGCGAGCATCCCAATTATTCAAAAAAGATACTTGGTCATATAGAATACCTTTCACAGGCAGTGTATATTCCTTTTTACCATCACGAAAGATGGGACGGGAGCGGTTATCCTCACGGATTGAAGGGCGAAGAAATCCCGCTGCCGGCGAGGATATTCGCTTTAGTAGACGTATGGGACGCCCTGAGTTCTGACCGCCCGTACCGTAGAGCGCTTTGCAGGGATAACGTGATTTTGCATATTGAGAAAGGTATCGGTACACATTTCGACCCTGCTTATGCAAAGGTATTCATCAAAATGCTCAAAGAAGAATGCGCGGAAGAGGCTGTGGATATGGTTCATGGATTGTCCCACAATTTCATAGGGTAGATTCCGCGCAGGGTCATATCTTCCAAGGCCTGCACGATGAGAGGCCTGTCCTCTTTGTATGTCACGCCGTACCATTTTTCACCGGATAATAAGACCTTTACCGAAGCCTTCTTCTCTTGCAGGAGTTGGCCTATGACATCCGGCAGAAAAAATTCGGCTCTTTGCAGATCATTTTTGTTTATGTCGAGAAACACGGAAAAACGTGATAACAGTTCATCGAATATCGCAGGGGTGAATCCCCATGTGTTTAAGGAAACGATACTGTTCTCAGGTATTTCAACCCAATCCGATCCGTTTTCGGTATACTTTACAATACCGCCGACCTTCATTATCCTGGTGCGCTCCTTGATGGAACTCAGATAACCCGAAGCGTCAACATCGCAGATACCCCGCGCCACATGTCCGTGATCGGTCAGCGTGTTATTCAGGCGGTATCCGGCGAGGCAGAACTCACATGCTCCGCTGTTAATACTGCCGTCTGCATGTTCGAGAAACCGATAAAGCAACTTATATGAAGAAGGCCCATAAAAATCGTCTGCATTTATCACGGCAAATGGGGATTTTATAACGTCCCGGCAACTCAGCACGGCATGTGCCGTCCCCCACGGCTTCACCCTTCCGTCGGGGACATTGAAGCCGACCGGAATATCATCAAGGTTCTGGAACACATATTCTGTATCGACGATCTTCTCCAGCCTTTGCCCTATGGAATCCCTGAATGATTGCTCGATCCTTTTGCTTATTATGAACACAACTTTGGCAAAACCGGCTCTGACCGCATCATATACGGAGTAATCTATGATCAGCTCCCCGTTCTTCCCCACCGGGTCTATTTGCTTCAATCCGCCGTACCGGCTGCCGATACCGGCCGCCATGACGGCAAGTACAGGTTTTGTGGCTGCGTTTGCGCCCGTATTCCTCATATGTCCCTATTCCTCATATCCCCGGGGATTTTTCATCTGCCAATTCCAGGAATCGGCGCACATCTCGCCGATACCCAGCGATGCCTTCCACTGCAGTTCATTCTCCGCTTTGGCAGAGTCTGCATAACATTCGGCAATATCGCCCGGCCTCCTTGGCGCGACCTCGTAAGGTATCGGCCTTCCGCAGGCCCGCGAATATGCGTCCATCATCTCAAAGACACTGTAGCCGCGGCCTGTGCCAAGATTGTATATGTCCAGCCCCGGACCACGCTTGAACTTTTCCAGCGCTTTTATATGCCCCTTGGCCAAATCCGTAACATGAATATAGTCCCTGACGCCGGTGCCGTCCGGGGTCGGATAATCATTGCCGGTTACCCTGAGCATATCGAGTTTGCCGATTGCTACCTGCGAAATATACGGCATGAGGTTATTGGGTATGCCATTGGGATCCTCGCCTATCATTCCGCTCCCGTGCGCCCCGACGGGATTGAAATACCTGAGGATGGATATGTTCCACGAATTATCGGAATAGTACAGGTCCTTCAGGATATGCTCAATTGCGAGCTTTGTCCTCCCGTAAGGATTCACGGGCTTGAGCGGGAAGTCCTCGCTGATGGGCACTGCATGAGGATCGCCATAGACGGTGGCGGATGAACTGAAGACCAACTTCTTCACGCTGTGCTTCTGCATCAGGTCGCACAAATTCAGTGTCCCCGTGATATTATTATGATAATAACGGAGCGGTACGGAAGTCGATTCCGAAACCGCCTTTAAACCGGCAAAATGCAGCACGGCGTCAATATCGTTATTGCCGAACACATCGTCGAGCGCATCCCGTGCAAGGAGATCCGCCTTATAGAATTTGGGCTGTCTACCGGTTATTTTCCCTACCCTTTTGAGCGAAGCCTCCTTGCTGTTGCTCAGGTTGTCAACCACTACGACCTCATGGCCCGATTCAAGCAATTCGACGCATGTATGGCTGCCGATATAGCCCGCGCCCCCGGTCACCAGTATTGCCATCTGCCCATCTCCTATCACAATCGATCATAAGTAAAATTTATGTAACGAAAATATATACAACAAATATTATATCACACGAGGATCAAACCGCGGCTAGATCCGGTAATACAGCGACCGCCCGCCGGCGTGACCAGGAATGTATTCTCGGTTCCCACCATCCCGATACCTTCAATTCCTTTTTTGGGTTCGACGGCCAGCGCCATCCCTTCCTGCAGCAGGTCGTCAAAACCGTCGGCTATCACAGGCATCTCATCGACCAGCAGGCCGATGCCGTGCCCGAGGAACCTTACCCTGCGGTCGCCGAATCCCATGAAATTCTCCAGAAAGCCTGCGTCAAGCGCGCTCATGACAGTATTATAAATATGCGACGGAGAAATACCCGGCTTGAGCATGGCCGCAATCTCATCCTGCAGCCCGACGCACTTTGAATGCACCGCTATCGCATCATCCGGAAGCGGCCTGCCGAACATATATGTCATGGTCTTGTCGGTATGATAACCGTCCACACCGCATGCCGCGTCGATAAAAACAAGGTCGCCCGCTCCGAGCTTCCGGTCTCTCCTGCCGAAGGTCGGGGATGCGGCGCTCATGCCGTAATTGCCTCCCGGCCCGTTGAAACTTGTCGGATAGATGGAACTCTCGCCAAAACACACATAGCCCAGCGCCATTTCGGTATCGAACATCCCGAATCGCGATACGCCGTGATGCCCTTCTTCGATCATCATCGAATACAGGATGGAAGCCAGTTCCGCCTCGCTCATACCCTCTTTCAGCACTGCCGGTATACGCTCTTCCAATACCTGCTGATGGATAAACCCCGCTTTTTCCATCATCGACAGCTCATATGAGCTTTTGATAGCCCTTGTGGCAGCAATCTGCGCATCCAGGGGCTTGAACCCTGAAAAAGGGAAGTACTTTTGAAACCGCTGATACAATGCAAGTGGCACCTTCTCGGTTTCAAGCCAGACAAATTCCGGCAGGTTCCGGTAAAATGACGAGGCATCCCTGTAGCTGTTCATCGGTTTGATGCACTCAAAAAGCGATTCATCTAACGCCCGCTCCACACTCCGACGTACCCAGTAGACGGGCTCATCGCCGCGCGGTATCAGCAGCAGGCCGTCCTGCATGGTGCCTGTGAAATAATACTGATTGATCTTGCTGAATATCGCCGCAATCTGCCAATCAGGCGCGGACGTATCCATCTTTGCCCGGAAACGCGCCATACGGTCCTGCAGTTCATATAATGGAACCTTCGTCATAGCGCCTCGGCAAACCTCCCGCTTGCCTTGCGTATATCGATGCCTGCCTTATCCAGTAAAGCCTTGACTTTATCAAACTCGACAGGCCTTTTTATCTTCAGCGTCGTTGTCTTGACCAATTCCTCGCGCGTCAGCAGGAAGTAACGGATGATCTTGTACTGAGGCATAGTTTTATTTATTTGCTTTATATAAATATCGAAGGAGTCAGCAATTTCTTCATTTTTTAAGCGCCGTCCGTTCACTTCATCCAATTTCTCGTCATCAATTACAAGTTTGGCGCATATCTGGATATCGCCGTCAGGCGCCTTGTTACCCCATACGTAAGACTCCTTTACGCCGGGAACGTTATTTAGCAGCACCTCATACTCTTCAGGAAAAGCCTTTTTGCCGTTAGTCAGCACTATCATAGATTTGGCGCGGCCTGTTATTTTCGTAAAACCTTTTTTATCGATAAAGCCTACATCGCCCGTCCTGAGCCAGCCATCGGCAGTGAAGGCCTCCGAGGTGGCGGCCGGGTCTTCATAATAGCCGAGCATGACGTTACCGCCACGTGTGATTATCTCACCAATCCCGTTTTCATCGGGGGAATCGATTGCAATCTCGACGCCTCCTATGGGGAATCCTATCGTGCCGGGTTCATTGATAAAGTCATTGTTGGCGGCAACTACAGGAGCTGCTTCGGTAAGTCCGTACCCTTCCAGCAGCTCGAATCCTATCTTATCGAATCCGATGACGACTTTGGGGTCGAGAGGCGCAGCACCTGATACTGCAAGCCTCAATCCCGGGCCTATCTGTTCAAATACGCTCTTGAAGAGCTTGCGGCGGAGGTCGATTCCTAACATTCTTAAAAAATTAGAGACAATGACAAGTATTTTGAATAATTTCTCTTTGCCGGATTTCCTGATGCCTTCCTGAAGTTTTCGGTACATCGCCTCAAATATGGCCGGCACGGCTACAAGCAAAGTAACGCCATATTCGCGCAGGTTCTGTGCGATATGCTTTATGCCTTCACAATACGCTATGCATATGCCGCTGTATATCATGAACATAAGACCTACAGTATTTTCAAAAGTATGGTGAAGCGGCAGCAGTGAGAGGTGTACATCCTCAGGATATGTCTTTATAGCCGCTGCGATGCCGGTAACGTTGCATGCGATATTCGAATGTGAAAGCATGACGCCTTTTGATATGCTTGTGGTGCCTGATGTAAATAAAAGAACGGACATTATATCCCTATCTATCCGGGCATTGACAAATGATGTATCTCCGTCATCAAGAAGCGATGCTCCGATTTTGATAAGCCCGGGCAATGTCAGGAACCTTGTATCTTCCCTACTGATACCGGGAGTATCCTCCATGCATATAAAATACCTTATACGGGTATTCGAAGCTGCAATGGCAATCATCATGGGCAAAAAAGCAGGACTGTAGAAAATCGCTTCGACCTTGCCTCTGTCAACAAGATTCTCAACCTCATTCACCGGAAGGTATTTATCGAGAGGCACCGCCACCCCGGCACCGTTGACGGTAGCGAAAAAGCAGACCCCCCATTCGTACCTGTTTTCTCCGATAACAGATATGTGGGCGCCCTTCAGCCCCAGCGACATCAATGCGGTACCGACACAATCGACGTCCCGGTCAAGTTCGGTATAAGTCTTGCCGATTATGCCGCCATTTTTGTCCTTGAACTTGAACCCTGTCTTTCCCTCGAAATTTCTTGCGCTATTCTTGACCAATTCCCTGAGATCATTTATCTTATGCGGTTGGTAATACCCTAAACCCGTAATAATCCTTCTTCCGTCACGGATAGAAATATCAATACCTTTCTTCATGAATTTTCCCTCCCCCAAATAATAATGACAGACTTATTGCGTATTGACAGTTGTGAGTAATAATTATATAACCTGATGTTAATACCTCATAATAATTATATCCTCAGTGTTAATTAATGGCAATAAATATTTTATTAACGGGGAGATTGCTGTAGTATGATTACGGTTTGAGAAGTATCTTCATCCCTTCGCCTTCAACTGCCAGGCGAAATGCTTCTTCGGCCTGGTCAAGGCTGAACCTGTGTGTGATGACGTCTTTGACGACAGGGTTGTTCCTCACAAATTCGATGACTTCATCAAGCTCATTGTTATTGAAATTACGTGAGCCGACGATCTCCAGCTCCCGATTGTTGATCTGATCCAGAGGATTGATCACAACCTTCGTGCATACGCCCACCTGCACAAGACGCCCGCGCAGCTTGAGCGAATCCAAAGCGTTGCTGAAGGCGGCAGCCGAAGGGGTGCATTGGATGGCGGCGTCTGTTCCCTTTCCGCCAGTGATTCTGAAGATTTCTTTGACTGCGTCTTTTTCCTTCGGATTTATTAAAAAATCCGCGCCGAACTCCTTTGATTTCCCAAGCCGTTTCTCATTCAAATCAATGGCAATGACCTTAGTACCAAACCCCTTTGCAACCAGAACAGCCATCTGGCCGAGCGGACCGACGCCAAAAATCGCTACATACTGGCCGGGCTCCGCTCCGGATTTTTTAAAGGCATGATAAGGCGTCCCAAGGGCGTCGCCAATAATGACGCCCACTTCTTCGGGAATATCATCAGGCAGAGGCCTGAGGCTTGCTTCGGGAACCGCAAGATATTCAGCGTTGCCTCCGTCAAGTTCAAACCCTATTGCCTTCAGCTCAGGGCAGAAAATAAGGTCGCCGTTTTTACAATGCTCACAGACGCCGCAGGTAACATGGCAATTGACAATAACTTTATCTCCGGGCTTGAACTTCTTAGCTTTATCAACTTCCGCCACTATGCCGGTGACCTCATGACCGGGTATGGTGGGCAGAGGATCGTCCACCGGCAGCAACAACTCAATATCGGTGCCGCATATGCCCGATGATGTGACTTTTACAACTACGATGTCATCCTTGGCCTTTGGCTTTTCTTTTTCGACTATGGCAACTTTGCCTTTCCCCATAAATTTTACAGCCTTCATCTGATCTCTCAGCCTCCAGATCCTCTTTACACGGGAAATAATATATTTGATAGACACTTAAAATCGTATCAGAATTATACTCTTCAGTCAAACATCCGGTATTTATTGATACACGATAAACATATATACTTGAATATGCATTAGTAAATAATGCATCAAAACGATGAAAGGATTGGAATATATGGACGAAAAAGAAAACGTAAGCGCTGATACCGTAAAGGATGTAAATGCCGTCACTCTGCTTGTCTGTACTTTTTTACTCGGGATATTTTTCGATATCCTGTTTAATGCAAAAAATCCAGGAATCTCATACCCGCTTTTTATACTTGCATTTTACGGCGTCCTGATTTGGAATTTCCGCAAATACATAAAAATCAAAGCCGGCTTCGGATGGTTTCTGAGTATACCGATCCTGGCTTTATCCCTCACCTGGGCCATCTACTCCAATAGCATATTCAGAGTGTTGAATTTCATGGGAATACCGGTCCTTATCGTTGCCCAGACCATACTGATCACCGGAAGCAACAAATATGGATGGAATTCGCCGGGCTTCATAGCAGATATGCTTTATGGGTTCTTTTACAGGACATTCGCATTTATATTCAAACCTTTCAGATTGCTATCGGGCATATTGTTCAGGAAGCCTGCCGATGACGCCGGTTCAAAGAAGACATGGGGAAAGATAGCAATCGGAATAATCATCTCCATCCCGCTTGTAATCATCATAACCGCCCTTCTTTCATCGGCTGACCTGATTTTCAATAAAGCTATCGGCATGCTGCCTGATTTTCTCAAGACTCTGAATATCGGAGAAGCAATAAACCATTTAATGATAGTTCTGATTATGACCGTCATCATTTTCAGCTACATGTGGAGCCTCTCAGTCAAGAAACTTCGCGGATCCGGTCTGCCGGAAAAAATATCCGCGGACGACAATACGTTAATGAAATTCATGGACCCGGTGACGGCAATAACAGTAATGCTGATATTGAACACTATTTATCTGTTCTTTTCGCTTATACAGTTTTCATACCTGTTTGGCGCGCTGGATCTCTCCTTGCCTTCAGCGTTCACATACGCAGAATATGCGCGCAGAGGCTTTTTTGAATTGATATTCGTTACTTTCATCAATCTCGGCGTCTTCCTTTTCAATATCAACTTCACCAGGCAAAGC
>CAYWGM010000043.1:0-13074 GCA_964457875.1 uncultured Eubacteriales bacterium
GATAGCTTTTGATGGTTCCCGCATGGGTTCACCATGCGAAGGCAAAAGCATATCAGGGTGACGATCCTTAAGGTCCAATAAGGAGAGCACGTTTAACACCGCTCCTTCAGAACCGTTATAATTCCATTGGAAGCCCGACATTGTCCAGACCTTGCCCGGCGCATAAATGAGATCGCCGGTAAACGCCAGATTCAATCCGCTCTCCCCAAGCGCCATAGTGATGGTTATTGAACCTATTGTATGCCCCGGAGTCGGTATCACCGTTATCTTGATACCGCCGAAATCATAACTGGAATAATCGTTCAATACTCCGGCAATCGGAATCGATTCCAATATGGAAAAACGATCCTGCCGGACATTATAATTGACGTATATCCCGCGGGCCTGCCAATACTCGTTTGCATGCCCGAACAGATCTTTTTCGGTACACGGGACATAGACTGAAATCCCTTTTTGCGAGGCCTTTGCCAGGCCTTGTCCTTGATCCCGGTGATGATGCGTCAGCAGGACGCCTATAACATTCCGCACTCCGATAGAGTCGAGGCAATCCAATACGTCACCCGAACCGAAGTCGATCAGCAAGGCATCCCGGTCCCTCTTGATTATGTAAACATTGCAAGTATCCTTATAAACATATACATTCTCTATTACATGCAGTATTTTCATTTTGATTTGTACACGCTCTCTGCCTGTCTGGCAAATCTCTCTACAAGATCATCTATCCTAAATATCTCATTCCCTATCAAATATGAATAGACTTTATTATTGAAGTTTTTGTACCAATGCCTCGGGACTCCCTTTTTGCCGACAATTGCGCCCACTATGCTGCCTGCGGTCGCTGTGGTGCAATCGTTATCCAGACCCATTGCGACGGTCTCCGAAAGGACCTTGGTCACATCGGCGCCGCCGATCATAAGACCGAATATGGTAAGACATGCATTGTTATGCGTATGTACTCCGGACATCCCTTTGAAACGGTCGTCAACGGCCTGCCTTGCATCTTTATGATTCTTGATGTCTTTACCTGCCTCGAGCGCCCATTGCACTTCCTTTGCGAGACTGCAGCCCGCAGGTATTTCAGTCAGTCCGATTTTTATGGCGTCAACAGGATTATCCACTGCAAATGCTGCCGACTGGGCGGCGCTGAAAAACATCTCTCCATATATACCGTTGCGCCTGTGGCTGATATAGGCGTCCCTATATGCCATTTCCGCCGCCTTTTCAGGAAAGGCCGGCGCTATGTATGCCCAGGGATCAGACCTGATATCGGCGCCTATCCATTGGACATACGGATTATCAAGGTTTGCTGCCTCCATCGCAGGGATTCCGGCTTTCAGGTTATTCAGCGCGACATGTTCCGCCGTACAGGCATATGGAAGGTATTTGATCCATGCCCTGCCGACATCTTCTGTAGTGAAGTTATTGCCGTAATCCTCCGCGATCAGCAGACCGAGCAGCGTATATGCGATGTCGTCGTCCACCCCCACGCCGTTCATTTTGCCCCTGGTATATTCAAGGCATTTACTCACCTTGTATCTTAAATCTATAGGTTGTTCTATACTCGACCAATAATCTACCGGAGGGAATTTATCGCCGATGTATCCGGCCCATTTCTCCATCCTGTCCACATCCCAGAATTCTACGATGGCTCCGAGCAGACATCCAGCAAAACGGGCAAACATGGCGCCCTGCAATTTCTCCCTGTAAATACCCTCATCATAGCTTTTCCACATTTTCCTTACGCCGTCAGGTCTCAGCCTCCTTATCTCCGGTAAATCGTCCGGTTCCAGCAACGACAGCACACCGTCATTCTGAAGCTTATTGATATTTGATATGCTGGTTTTGAGGTATTCTTCGATCTTAGCCAGCAACTCATCAAGACCTTTCGCTCCATATTCATGCTTCAATCGCGCAAACTCATCGATTCTTTCTCCTAATAGCTTATAATCCGGTATTTTGGGGTATTCTCCAAAAACGCTCATGTCATTTCTCCTTTTTATGACCATCTTATTATATCTTTATAAAGGTAATATCCTGTTTTTTATTTCGATGGCGTCTTCGAGCATCACACCGCCATCGGATTGCTTTTTTGCCCAATCGATGACCCTGTCGCATTCCTTTAATACCAGATCTTTGTCCACTGCTGCAGGCGTCTGACCGGCAATTGATCTGAAGTTTTCAGCATAGAGCTTCCTGAGGATGCTTTCATCCAGGCAGATCCCCCTCGCCTTAGCCCAATAGAATTCTATCGTTTCGTCATAAGTTTCAAAAAACGTCTTCATGAAATGCATCTTTGCGATCCTTCCTTCGGGTCCCGGATTTATTTTGTCAAAACCCGTCAGATTATCTGTCCCGAAGACTATCCTATTCTGGTACATGCTAAAGAAATCATGCCATTCACGCTGTTTTTTGCCGAAATTCACATACAACTCGGTGCCTGGCGTGACGTCAAAATATACGTTAGGCCATTTATCAAGGAATCTGCCGGCCCTGACGATATCGGCGGATAAAAAGTAAAAGTGCGCGAATGTTGCCTTCAAGCCGGGGTGCCTGGCAAGGATACCATCTACTTCCTTATATAGGTCTTCTTTACCTGGGAAAGTGCCGTCGCCATAAAACCAGCCGCTTGCCTTGGCCCATTCCTCCACAAGCAGAGGATCCCAGAATGTTTCAGGATCTGCGACATGAAAAGTCAGAGGAATCTGATTTTTCTCAAGGTAAGAAAAGTAACCTTCATACATATCACTATTGAGCGGTATTCCGGTACTCTTCCTGACAGTAGGCTTGCCCTCGATCATTTTAAAACCGTCAAACCCCATTGCAATAAGCCTCTCCGCCTGTTTGGCAAAATCAAATGAGCCGCCGGCGGAGTCATGCATAAAATGATAAAGCGACGCATAAGCGTAAATCTTGCCCGGATACATAAGCTTGAATAGGATATGTATAAGATTCTGCAGTGTGAAACTCTTTTCCAGTTTGTCCAATCCCGGCAGACTCAAAATATTCATCGCCTCAAAACCGCAGATGTCCATCGCTTGCTTTAATTCCTCAATATGCCGGTATGTTTCGACATGCGTATGGCTATCGACGACCGGTATACTTGTGCTGAGCTTTATTCTTTCGAGCGCCAATACGATACCCCCCTTCGAATAAAAATGCTCATATAATTATTACATTAATTTCGAATTCATGGAATATGCTTTTGGCGTATTCCCAAATTTCTTTTTGAAAAGCGTAAAGAAATAATTCTGATTCTCTATACCTACCTCGAATGAGATATCCTGTATGCTCAATCTCGAACTGCGCAGCAACTCAGCGGCCTTTTCAAGCCTTATATCATTGATGTATTCATTGACTGAAAGCTGTGTCTGATTCTTGAATACCCTCCCGACATAAAGGGGATTCAACTGAAGCATTGTAGCTATGCTCTGAAGGCAGAGACTGCTGTCATGGAAGCTGCTGTGAATGACGTCTTTTATGGTTTCAGCCAGTTTCATCTGTTTTTCGGCCTTGCTTTCATTATCGTTTATATAATAATATCTAATAATACCCATTAAATTGGAAAATAAGGATGCTGAAGTATCTTTATCAATATAATCGATCCCGAAGAAATTAAAATTGACCGGTAATGGAGCAAGTCTTGTGCTATTGATCTCTTCATACGTAAACTTCAGTGTATTTACCAGATTTGTGATCGATAGAAGTATATTATTGATATTCATTTCTGCAATCTCAGAAAAGATTTTCGACATATGCTCTTCAACTTTTTCAAGGTTTCCTGCTCTGATGCTGTCTTTCAGCAATTTCTCACTTAACATGGAATAACTTGCTTTTGTGCATTCTTTATTTTTCTTTATATCTTCCGGCAGAATAATACATCCATTGCCTGCTATGAATCTGTATTTTGAATTGCCAAGCACTTCATTGTATGATTCGGTAATATTTCTATATACGCAGGTCTTATCGTCAATGAAGCATGAAATGGACATGTTATATTTCTCAAGTATGGATTTTTGGACATATTTTAAAATCGGAACAATATACTGGTAGAGCTTGTCGCTCAATCCGTTGGTATTGAATAACAATACTATCTGGTCGTCTCCTATATCGACAGGTTTAAATGGAAAATACTCAGAAATCAACTCATTGAATACATTCATTATGGCATATTTAAATATTTTGCAATCTTTATAACTGTACTGTTTAAATAAGGATTTGTAATTATCAACCTTCACAAGGCATACGATCAGTTCGTCTTTCAGCATCGCCAGCGCCGGAATCTCACATATGGTCTTTTCAAAATCATCGTCTGAAACCGATGGGCTATCTATAACCAGCTTTTTAAGAAAATAGTCGGTGACAATGCTTTTATTAGCCTTTTCACTAAGTTTATATTCGTTCACCTGCTCAAGTGATTTTGAATAGACTTCATTAAGATATGCGAATTCATCATCGCGCCTCTTGCCATTACCCATATCGGGCTGTTTTGAAGAGATCATACCTACAAGCTTTTTAACAGGTTTGTATAGATGCGCCGACAAAGTGTAAGAAATAATTATCGTCAGCAGTAAAAAGAGCAGCCCGACTATTATAACGCTCGTTTTCAACATCCGGATATGCATGAATGTTTCATTATAATCCTGTACTTTCACAAGCGTCAGGGAGGAGTTTGGGATATTCACAGCTGAAATCAGGTATTCCTTATTGTTTATTTTCGATTTGCTGGAATATATCTCATCTCCTTTTTCATCATACTGTTTCCTGCACTTTTCATAAATGCTTTTTACTTCAGAATTAATCTCTTCATTATCGGAAATGCTCCCGCTTATTTCACCGGAACTATCTATGATAAACAAGCTGTCAAACTTATTCTCATCTAACTGACTGAACATTTTTATCGAATCGAACAGCCAATTGGAATCGACGTTGACGATAAGGGCGCCATCCATAGAATTACTATACGCAGTATCATACATAAAATAGGTTAAAACGTTTTGAACGATACTGGTATTATTAAGATTGTACAAAGTAATTTTTCTTAATAGCGGTTTTAGTTTTGGTATTGCGGAAAATTGGCTGATATAGTCTTTCAGATCATTATCCTGCAGGATTTCGCCTCTGATCGAATAATAGTTGCCATTGTATTTATTATATATATAAGCCGAATTAATGAAACTGTTCAGGGCAAAAAACTTATTTATATCGCTCAAATATGAGGACAGAAGGCCATAATCGATAATAGGCGCATACATGACATACTGCACACTTCTATGCATAAAAAGAGAATGGCATGCAACGGTGATTGTATCATTGATATTATCTATATAACATTTTGACTGATAAAGGATTTTTTTATTGGATTGATACTCGTTATCAAGCACTATCCGCTCAGTGTTGATATAAATTACCAGTGATAAGACAGACACAATGCACAGGATCACAATTGTGACCCATAAGTATATTCTGTTCAGATATCTTTTGGAACTCTTCAAATTCATAAAATCAGCTCCAAAATCTCAAATCGTTATTTTAAAAGCATTTCCATTGCCTTCATATACTGAAGGTCATATTCGACTGTCAATTCATATATTTTATCATTCATTGCGCGCTGTGTCGAAAAATCGAGCACGCCGTACGGGTAAAGCCCCCTGTCTTTCTGGAACCGGGCTATTGCCTTAAAAGTCTTGCCGTCAAGCTTATAATCAGGTTCATCCACATCATATCCGGCTGCTTTGAGGATATTTTCCGCATAATAGACATCGACACTCTCGGCATTCAACCCAGGTTTGCTTGTAATACTGAGATTATGCAATGATGTGATCATTACATCATTAACCGGCCCGGGGCCGTTTACGATAATATCGGGATGAAGACCGATATTATCTATCATCCTCCCGTTCGGCGTATA
Organism: uncultured Eubacteriales bacterium; assembly: GCA_964457875.1. Taxonomy (GTDB): domain Bacteria; phylum Bacillota; class Clostridia; order Acetivibrionales; family CAYWGM01; genus CAYWGM01. The sequence goes on from CAYWGM010000043.1 coordinate 5,909, forward strand.
ATAATAACCCGTCGTCATCTTCACCCAACCGAGTATCTCCTCGTCCAGAGGCACTATCCCCTCATACAGCAAGTCATACGCGTCCACGGCGTCGATGCCGTACTGTGCCATGTATCTGGCCTTGGCCTCCGGAGTCAGCAAGGCAACCATATTCTGCACCTTCGCCTTACCAAAAGTGGTTGTTCCGATCAGCGTTCCGCACCGCCTGTCCTGCACGGCGCCTGCAACAATTTCACTCGCACTGGCCGACATATCGTTTACAAGAACTGCCAGTTCATATTTTTGCTTATCGAGATATGAATAATAAACAATATCGGAATAGTGATCCGATTTGAAATCGAGTCTGGCTATGAGACCTGCAGGTATGAATTTCCGTGCGCATGATATGGCCTGGCCTACGTCGCCGCCCGGATTGCCCCTCAGATCCAGAATCACTTTTTTTACCAGGTTGCTGTCGAATTCATCCAGCGCCCGGTTCACAAACTCTTCTACATTTGCGTTAAATGAACTTATCTTTAAATAACCTATGCCATCTCTTATGTAATATTTTACCGGATTGATCTTTATTGTTTGCCTTTTCATCTCGAACACAAGAATCTGTGCACGGCCGACTCGTGAAATCCCAAGTTTCACAAGCGTCCCTTCGTCGCCCACAATAAGCGACCTGACTGCCTCTACTGTCTTGCCGGCCACATCTGCGCCGTTTACCGATAGAATTATATCACCGGGTAAAATCCCTGCCATTTCAGCCGGAGAAGCTTCAAAGACATCAATGATCATGACATAGCCGCCGGCATTCTCAAGCGAAACGCCAATACCCTGATACGTCCCGCCGATTGAATCAAGGAAGCTTTCCGCTTGCTGATTGTCATAATAACCGGTGTATGGATCCATAGTATCAAAAATGCCTCTGAGGGCTCCCTCGATGAGCTCATCATCGGTTATCGCCCCGCCGTAACGATCCTTCACCATCTCGATGATGTCTTCAAGATATTCAATGGTCGGTGCCTGTGTCCCCGTACTTGCATCAACTCCGGCAGGTATGGCGATGAGTGATGCGATTATCGCAATTGCCAAATAACCAATAAGGATTCTGCATTTCATTTGTTTCATCGGGATTACCCCTTTCCGCAGGTGAATTCGATCTCGCATATATTCTCTATTTGATGATTCCCGAACATGGAAGTAAACCTGAGTCGTGCTTTCATCTTTGCCGCTCACATCCTTTCCGGAGCGTTTACCTTAAGCAAATTAAGAAGGCTCTTCAGCACTATATGCGTACTGTCCACAAGCAACAGTCTCGCATTAAGCAATCCGATCTCTTCGCCTTTCACCCTGCAGCAATTGTAAAAGCTGTGGAACAATGCCGCCAGGTTTACAGCATAGCGCGTAAGCCGGCTAGGTTCAAGGGTCTGAGCCGATATTACCACCTCTTCCGGATACTCCGCGAGCCCCTTCATCAATTCGATTTCCTCGGGCGCGACAAGCAAATCCAAGTCGACATTCACCGCAGCAGGAATGGTTATGCCATCTTCGGCAAGGATCCTGATCATGCTGCATATGCGCGCATGTGCGTATTGCACGTAATATACCGGATTTTCATTGGATTGTTTGACCGCAAGGTCAAGGTCAAAATCCAGGTGGCTGCCGGCCGCCTTGGTATTAAAAAAGAATCGCGCCGCATCCCGCCCCACTTCGTCAAGCAGGTCGCATAACGCTATGGTCCTGCCCGACCTCTTTGACATACGGGCGATCTCCCCGTTGCGATAAAGCCTGACAAGTTGATATATCACGATATCAAGCCTTGCCGGATCCACACCGAGCGCTTTGACCACGGCCTTCATTTTTCCGGAGTGTCCGTGGTGATCGGCTCCCAAAAGGTCAACAACCCTGTCGAATCCCCTCTTCAGGAATTTATTCCTATGGTACGCTATATCGGATGCGAGATACGTCGGCGCACCATTGCTCCTCACAATGACCTCATCCTTTTCCGCTCCGAAATCCGACGCACGGAACCATACTGCCCCATCCTTCTCATACGTATATCCCTGACATTTCAGGAAATTTATCGCATCCTCAACCTCACCGCATTCATACAGCTGCTGTTCCGAAAACCATACATCATATCTGATTCCGTAATCCTCAAGATCTTTTTTAATGCTCTCCAAATTCCTTTTGAGCGCAAATTGCGAAAGGGCCTTTTTTCTCCCGGACGTATCGGCATCAAGGAGCTTGTCCCCGTTAAGCCTTGCATATTCAGCGGCATGTTCGGTGATGTCGCTGCCGTGATAACCATCCTCCGGGAACACAATGCCGCCATTGCCGGGGAAAAGCTGCAAATATCTTACCTCAAGCGATTGGGCGAATTTCTCGATCTGATTGCCCGAATCATTAATGAAGAACTCCCTGCACACATCGTACCCGACCGCTTCCAGCACGCCGGCAATGCAATCACCCAACGCCCCGCCCCTCGCATTCCCCATATGAAGCGGACCCGTGGGATTTGCGCTGACGAATTCCACCATGACCCTTTGCCCCGCGCCGGAGGCCGACCTGCCATAATCGCCCCGCTCGGCCTGTATGGCAAGAACCGTGTCATAAAGCCATTTATCATCAAGAAAGAAATTCAGGAATCCGGGGCCGGCGCACTCAACCCTCTGCAAGTATGTCCCCTCGGTCTTTATAGATCCGCTTAAGGTCTTGGCAATGTCGGACGGCGGTTTTTTAAAAAACCTGGCGGCCTGCATGGCAATATTTGATGAAAAGTCCCCAAAGCCTTTTTCTTTAGGCACTTCAATATTTACAGCAGGTAATGTCTCTCCTGCGCTTAATCCGGTGTTCTGAACCATTTTGGCAAGTGCTTCGGATACAAGGCCTGCAAGTTGTTTTTTTACTATTTCGATCATGTTTGTCATATGCTTTCGATATCCACCTTCTCCACCGATAATACGGGCCTTTGGAGTATCAGGCCCCCTAATTCGGTGAATTTACGAACGCTGTCGCTTGTATAGTATTTTTTGAATGGCGTCTTACATCCGTCATTGCCGATGCCCGCGTTTACAAGAACTTTGATCACTTCGTCCGCAACTTCCGACGCCGAGCTTATTATTGCAACATCTGCGCCCGCGACCCGTGAAATGATATCGGACAGCACCGGATAATGCGTGCACCCCAGAACCAGGGTATCGATCCCGCCTGCCTTCATGGGAGCAATATATCTATCCGCTATCTGAAGCGTAATATCGCTGTCCCACCACTCCTTCCCTTCTTCCACCAAAGGTACAAAAAGCGGACATGCCTTTGATATTACAATCGCTTCAGGACACAATCCATTGATTGCATTTTCGTATACGCCGCTTCCGATAGTGGCGGGTGTGCCGATAACGCCTATCTTCCCGCTTTTTGTGCCCTTTACGGCTGCGGCGGATCCGGGTCTGATGACCTCGATCACAGGGATTCCGAGCTCCCCGCTGACAGCCTCATATGCGAACGCGCTGGCTGTATTGCAGGCAATGACCAGCATTTTGATATCCTGCTTCATCAGGAACCTGACATCCTGAAACGCAAATCTGGTTACCGTTTCTCTGGATTTCGTGCCGTAAGGCGCCCTTCCGCTGTCTCCGAAATATATCAGGTTTTCGTTGGGGAGTTTGTTCATTATTTCTCTTAAAACAGTCAACCCGCCCAGTCCTGAATCAAATACGCCGATTGCCCTGTTATCCATTCAGATCGAATTGCCTCCTGTTATCCTCGTACCGTTCCATTGCCAGATCGAGCAGCCTGCTTATGAGCTCCTTATACGGAATACCTGAGGCCTCCCATAACTTGGGGTACATACTTATGGCGGTGAAGCCGGGAATAGTATTCACTTCATTCAGTAACACTTCTCCAGTTAACTTGTGCACAAAGAAATCGACCCGCGACATCCCCGAACAATCAAGCACCTTGAATGCCTTTACCGCTGTCTTTCTGATTATAGAGACAGTTTTGGGGGGCAGATCCGCAGGTATTATTATCCTGGAAGATGAACCTGAGTCGTATTTGGCCGCATAATCATAAAACTCGTTGCACGGGATCACTTCGCCGACTGTCGATGCGATGGGTTCATCATTGCCCAAAACTGCGCATTCGATCTCCCTTCCATCGATGAATTCCTCTGCGAGTATCCTCTTGTCATACCTTGCCGAGTTCAAAAGCGCCGACCGCAGTTCAGCCCTGCCATGAGCCTTTGAAACTCCCACTGAAGAACCCGCGTTGGACGGCTTTATAAAGCAAGGGTACCCCAACTCGTCTTCTATCTTATCCAGGGATTGTTCCATGCCCTTATCCTTCATTAATTGCTTCCGGTCAATGACTATATATCTGCCCTGAGGAAGCCCGGCCCTTTCAAACAGCATCTTCGCATAGGCCTTATCCATCCCCAGAGCCGAACCGAGCACCCCCGAGCCCACATAAGGAATGGACGCCAGCTCAAGGAGCCCCTGGAGGGTACCGTCTTCGCCGTTAGTGCCATGCAATATAGGGAATACAATATCCGGCGCTCCATCGCCGCGCTCCGATCCCGGATTGCCTAATATATCCAAAGCCGAATTCCCATGCCGAACAATGGCGTTCTGACCTGTTGCAGCCGCAATAGCATGTCGTTCGGCAACCTCCGCCCATCCTCCGTTTCCGATCAATCCGACCGGGCCGTCATATTTCAGCCATTTACCCTCTTTTGTAATTCCAATGGATGCTATATCGAATTTCTCCTGATCGATGTTCGTGAGTATCGATTCCGCAGAGGCACATGAAACTTCATGCTCTGAAGACTGTCCGCCGAATATGACGGCTACCCTCTTTTTATTGCTCATTGCGATTGCTCCTGCAACAAATTATACAAATAAGTATATTAAAATTATAAACTAAAAAGTACTATGTGTAAAATACCACACATACATGTTATAATTTACATATCACTATTCCGGGAGGTGTTAATATGGCGGGATTTGATGAGGAACTCCCGGCGGCACGGCCGGAAAACTACTACCTTGACGCACGCAGAAAAGGGCTCAAGGAATATTCCAGAGTAACAGGCCAAGGATTAAACGGTTACCTGCCCTATCTTGAGGGTATTATAAAAAACTCCGAAATAATATCGGAAATCAATACGGGTTTGATCGAAATCCCCATGAAAAAGATCCGGGGTACTTATTCACAAGCCAGAAGCATTTCTTTCGCCGCGAATTTTATGCCTGTTATGCCAATCGGTACGGAATTTGCGTCAAAGTGGATTTCCGTCTGCGAAGCGCACATGAAAGAGGGCTTAAACGATCCGATCAAGGCTTACGAATACTTAAACTGGTTTTATGTGGTCGAAGGAAACAAAAGGATCAGCGTTTTGAAATATTTCGACGCCATTGCATTTAGCGGGCATGTCACCAGACTGGTGCCCAAATATGACAGCAGCGACAAAAATATCCGTATCTACTACGATTTCATGAAATTCCATAAGAAAACCGGCATCAATACAATATGGTTTACAAAAGATAAGGGCTTTTCAGAGCTTCTCAGCCGTATCAGGGCGCATGTCGGCAGCGCCGCCAAAGCGGACAGATATAAGGATGTAATTAACCGCGCATACATACCTTTCAGAAGGGTTTACCTGGGAATGGGAGGCGCGAAACTCGACACCATCACGACTGGTGATGCGTTTCTTGCATACCTCAAGGTTTTCGGATTACCCGGACGCGATTTGGAAAATGAGATACGATCCAATTTAGCAGGCTTTTTCAGCGAAATAGAACAGATGGCGGGAAAACAGCCTAGTGAGACATCGATCGAACCGACGGCGCAGCAGGATGCCGAAAAAATCAGTCCTTTCGGCAGTATAATAAAACCTCACAAGCGAATAAAAGTAGCATTCGCATATGCCGGCAACCCGCAGGTTTCAAGCTGGACATATGCCCACGAGATGGGGAGGCAGCATGTGGAATCCACTCTGAAAGATTTCATCGAGACATCTTATCTCGACAATATCCCCGAAGGCGCCGGGGCGTATGAACACCTTATTAAGCTCGCAAAGGACGGAAATGATATCGTATTTGCCACAAGCCCCGCGTTTATCAATTCTACGGTAAGGGCAGCCATAGAATATAGGAAGGTCAGATTTCTGAACTGCTCCGAAGCGCCTGCGTTCAAACACGTCAGGACATATTCCGGAAGGATGTACGAACCGAGATTCCTTGCGGGTATGATCGCAGGATCGGTAACTAAGACCGATAAGATCGGTTATGTCGGAACATACCCCATCCCGGGGGTCATCAGCGGGATCAATTCCTTTGCATTAGGCGCGCGCATGGTAAACCCCAGAGCTACAATCAAGGCAGCCTGGACGGACAAATGGACTGATAAATATACCGACAAATGTACGGAGAAATGTACCGACAAATGTACCGACAAAGCGATCGGAACCGATCAAGCACGTGAGGCGGATACTCGTGAGGTGGATACATGTGAGGTGGATACTCGTGAGGTGGATACATGTGAGGTGGATACTCGTGAGGTGGATAACCTGATAAAAAACGGCGGCGCAGATATAATCGCCCACCACAACACACTGACATACCCGGGGATATCAAAAGAATTCGGCGTATATACCGCCATATGCGATCCGGATCAGGAAAACTGCGGTCCTTCGGAATACATCGCAGCCCCGGTCTGGAATTGGGGCATCTATTACGAAAAGATCCTCAAAAGCCTTCTTGGAAACCTGTTCAGTCCATTTGCAGGGCTATTCCCGCCTGAAGCAGGCTCAATCAATTTCTGGTGGGGTATGGATTCCGGAGTAGTGGATATATTCTACTCAAAAAGATTGGTTCCGCGAGAAACTCAAAAACTAATATCATTTATTAAAAACATGATCGAATCGTACGCATTCCATCCTTTTACAGGACCCGTCTATGACAATAAAGGGACGCTCCGGATCAAGCCTGATGAAATCGCGGATCAAAAAGAGATCATGACCATGGAATGGTTCGCTGAAGGCGTGGAGGAAAATATGCCGGAAAACATACAGGAGAGCATGCTGGAAAGCATGCTTGAAAGCATGCCCGATAATATTTTTGAAACTCCGGGCATCAAGCTGCTATAGGGAAATATTGCAGTTGTTGTTGATTGTGCAAATT
>CAYWGM010000044.1:0-9629 GCA_964457875.1 uncultured Eubacteriales bacterium
GAGAGGAGAATATTTTGTGAACGCTAAATATAATGATCTGACAAGGATAATGGAAATAGGGTATCAATTTACTGATGTGAAGTCTCCCAATCTGTTCAGGAATATCTTCCCCTACAACCGTATCCCGAATCTTATCTTCAACCATAGGATCGTACCTATGAATATTCCTGAACACCTCTATATTACCGATACGACCTTCAGAGACGGCCAACAATCAAGATCCCCGTATACTGTCGAGCAGATAGGCAGGCTGTTCGACCTGCTGCATAAACTTGATAACGGATCCGGCGTCATCAAGGCGTCTGAATTTTTCATCTACTCAAAAAAAGACAGGGAGGCCGTCGAGAGATGTCTGTCAAAAGGGTATGATTTCCCACAGGTTACATCATGGATAAGGGCGAAGAAAGATGATTTCGAGATCGTCAAAAACATGGGGCTGAAGGAGACAGGCATCCTTGTCTCTTGTTCGGATTATCACATATTCAAAAAGCTTAACATGACAAGGAGCGAAGCCATGTCGAAGTATCTTGAAATCGTGTCGGCGTCGATCGAATGCGGCATCATTCCCCGATGCCATCTCGAAGACATCACAAGGGCGGATTTTTACGGCTTTGTACTTCCTTTCGTCAATCAACTGACGGAATTGTCAAGGCAATCAGGTATGCCTGTAAAGATCAGAGCTTGCGATACGTTGGGGCTTGGTGCGTCCATCCCGGGTATATGCCTGCCGAGGAGCGTCCAGCAGATAATGTACGGACTGATCAATTACGGCGGAGTACCGTCCGAGTATCTTGAATGGCATGGGCACAATGATTTCTATAATTGCGTTTCAAATTCTGTGACCGCCTGGTTATATGGCTGTGCGTCAATCAACACATCGTTGCTCGGTATTGGCGAAAGGACCGGTAATACCCCGCTTGAGGCAATGGTAATAGAATATCATCAACTAAAAGGTTCGGCGGCATCGGTAATGGATCTCAGGGCGATAACCGAGATCGCCGAATATTTTGAGAATGAGCTCGAATATCAGATACCGCCGAGGACGCCATTCGTCGGACGCGCCTTCAACGCGACGAGGGCCGGGATACATGCCGACGGCCTGCTGAAGGATGAGGAGATATACAACATTTTTAATACGAGCGATATCCTGGGCCGGCCTCCCATAGTGGTGCTCGACGCGCATTCGGGTTTAGCCGGCATTACCGCGTGGATAAATACTTATTTCAATCTGAAAGATGAGAAGAAGATCGATAAAAAAGATCCGAGGCTGATATGCATTAAACAATGGATAGATGAGGAATACGAGAACGGCAGGACGACCGTCATCGGCGATGTGGAGATGGAACAGCTGGTGGACAGGTGCATTCCGGAATTGTTGCACATCAGGGAAAGCCGTGTCGAATAGCATATTCAAATAACGTATCCTGTTTTTGACTTTGCCGTTGAATTAAATTAAAATATTATTGTTGTTTGCATTAGCCGTTTTCCGGCGCACGGGAGGAATCATATGAATCCCAAACTCAAGGACGGATTGACTGACAGACTGTTTGAGGCTGTGCTGAAACTGAAGGATATAGATGAGTGTTATCGCTTCTTTGAGGACATCTGCACTGTGAACGAGATCAAGTCGTTGGCACAAAGGCTTGATGTCGCGCGAATGCTGACGGAAGGCAGGACATATACTGAGATATGCCGGGCGACCGGCGCCAGTACCGCAACGATAAGCAGGGTCAACAGAAGCCTTAATTACGGCGCGGATGGCTACAGGATGATACTTGAGCGCCTGAAGAAATCAGGCGGATGAAAAGGAGAAACATCTTACAATGGGATTTCTGGAAAAGATCATCGGATCTTACAGCGATCGTGAACTTAAAAGGATATTGCCTATAGTTGAGCGGATCAACGGGCTTGAAACGGAGATGCGCAAATTAAGCGACAGCGACCTTCGTAATATGACTGCACGTTTCAGGGAAAGGCTCGGCAACGGGGAAACGCTCGGCGACCTGATGCCTGAAGCCTTTGCCGTAGTGAGGGAGGCCTCTTACAGGGTTCTTGAGATGCGCCATTTCGATGTGCAGCTGATAGGCGGCATCGTACTGCATCAGGGACGTATCGCCGAAATGAAGACAGGCGAAGGCAAGACGCTTGTCGCGACGCTGCCTGTGTACCTGAATGCGCTTGAAGGCAAAGGCGTGCATGTGGTCACTGTTAACGATTATCTTGCGAAACGCGACAGTGAATGGATGGGCAAGATATATGGCTTTCTGGGCATGAGCGTCGGCCTTATCGTGCATGGTCTCGATAACGTCCAGCGCCGCAGCGCCTATAATTGCGATATCACTTACGGCACCAACAACGAGTTCGGTTTCGATTATCTCAGGGACAACATGGTCATCTACAAGCATGAAATGGTTCAGCGCGACCTGAATTACGCCATTGTCGACGAGGTCGACAGCATCCTGGTGGACGAGGCGAGGACGCCCCTGATCATTTCCGGCGCCGCGGACAAGTCCACCGACATGTACAAACGCGCCAATTCATTCGTTGGCAGACTCAAAGCGCGTGTGTTTTCGCAGACCGACGACAAGGTCCATATCGACGACGAGATCACCGAGGACTATATTGTCGACGAGAAGGCGCATACAGCTTCATTGACTGCCAAGGGCGTGAAGAAGGCCGAGCAGTTCTTCGGCATCGACAACCTGTCCGATCCTGATAACATGACCGTATTGCATCACGTCAACCAGGCGCTCAAGGCGCACGGCTTGATGAAGAGGGACAGGGACTACGTCGTCAAAGACGGCGAAGTGATCATAGTGGATGAATTCACCGGAAGGATGATGTACGGCAGGAGGTATAGCGACGGGTTGCATCAGGCCATAGAGGCAAAAGAAAACGTCAAGGTCGAGCGGGAAAGCAAGACCCTTGCGACCATCACATTCCAGAATTATTTCAGGATGTACGGCAAACTTGCCGGTATGACAGGTACGGCCCAGACGGAAGAGCAGGAGTTCCAGACCATATACAAACTTGATGTTATCGTCATCCCCACTAATATGCCGATGGTCAGAACCGATAATCATGACGCCATATTCAAGACCGAAAACGGCAAGTTTAACGCTGTAATTGAAGAGATCGCCGAATGTAATAAACGCGGGCAGCCTGTGCTTGTGGGTACCATCTCCATTGAAAAATCGGAGCTGTTGAGCACCATGCTCAGGAAGCGGGGTATAAATCATAGCGTTCTCAATGCTAAGTTTCATGAGCGGGAAGCGGAGATCATAGCCCAGGCCGGTAAACCGGGGGCTGTTACGATTGCTACGAATATGGCAGGACGCGGTACCGATATAGTGCTCGGCGGAAATCCCGAATTCCTGGCAAAACAGGAAATGCGCAAAGCAGGATATACCGAGGATATGATATATCATTCCACGGGTCTGAATGAAACCGGAGACGAAGCTATTATCGAGGCAAGAAAAACATACAGGGAATTGCACGGCAAATATAAAAAAGTAACCTCCGGTGAAAGGGAGAAGGTCATAGCGGCGGGCGGCCTGCATATCATCGGGACCGAGAGGCATGAAGCCAGACGCATAGACAACCAGTTGCGGGGCCGATCAGGCAGACAGGGCGACCCCGGATCGTCACGCTTCCATATCTCACTGGGGGATGACCTGATGCGGCTTTTTGGAAGCGACAGGCTCATGGGCTTCGTCAATGCTTTAGGACTTGACGAGGATCAGCCGCTGGAACACCGGATGCTTTCAAACGCGATAGAGAATGCCCAAAAGCGGGTTGAGGGAAAGAACTTCGATATACGCAGACATGTGCTGCAGTACGACGATGTGATGAACAAACAGAGGGAAGTCATTTATTCTCAGCGCCGGAACGTGCTTAACGGCGCCGATCTCAGGGATAATTTCCTGAAGATGATCGATTCGATAGTTGATGGTATGCTTTCGACATATTGCAGCGATAGTGAATATCCCGACAATTGGGATTGGGTAGGGCTTGGGGCCTATGCCGAGGCATTTTCGGTACCCCAGGAAATATTCAAGCCTTCGCGGGAGGAATTTGAGACCATTGACAAGGACTCTCTGAGGGAGAAACTATCCGAATCACTCCTGAACCTTTATGAGACTAAAGAGAATGAAATCGGACAGGAGCTTATGCGTGAGATCGAGCGTGTGGTGCTCCTTCGTGCAGTGGATGAGAAATGGATGGATCATATAGACGCGATGGATCAGCTCAGGTATGGCATCGGGCTTCGCGCATACGGGCAAAGGGATCCTGTGGTTGAATACAAGTTCGAAGGATTCCAGATGTTCGAGGAGATGGTGAAGAATATCCAGGAAGACGCTCTAAAAATGATACTCAGGGTCAAAGTCAACCGGGATCAGGAAGTCAAACGAGAAAAAGTCAGCGAGCCTCTTACCGCAAGTCATGGGGATGCATCCGCCGGGGCCGCGCAGAGGAAGCCTGTTACGAAAATTGCCAAAGCAGGCCGGAATGATCCGTGCCCGTGCGGCAGCGGTAAAAAATATAAAAAATGTTGCGGAGCGAACGATTGAGGTCTGATATGGGTTTTAGTTATGACGATGCCCTTGAGTTTATACATGGGACATATAAGTTCGGCATCAAGCTCGGACTTGAGAATATAGGCAAATTGCTTGAGCTTATGGGCAACCCCCATAAACATCTGAAATATGTGCATGTTGCGGGAACCAACGGCAAAGGGTCGACGGTGGCTTTTTTATCAAGTATCCTTATGGAAGCGGGATATAAGGTCGGCATATATACGTCGCCCTACCTTGAAAGGTTCACCGAACGCATACGTATCAACGGCGAAGAGATACCTGAAGCAGACCTTGCAAGGATAACCCTGCTTGTAAAACAGAAAATCGAAGATTTGCTGGCATCGGGCTTCAATCACCCGACCGAATTCGAGGTGGTCACTTCGATTGCCTTCCAGTATTATTTTGAAAAGAAATGCGACATCGTCGTGCTGGAAGTAGGATTGGGGGGGAGGTTCGATTCGACTAACGTCATCGATACTCCGCTTGCATCAGTGATCACTACGATAAATTACGACCATATGGATATCCTTGGCGATACGCTCGAAAAGATAGCTTTCGAAAAAGCGGGCATCATCAAGCAGGACGGCGTCGTGGTACTTTATCCGCAGCCCTGCGGCGTCGAAAAAGTTTTTGCTGACGTTGCATCGTCTAAGGGCGCAGTAATCCACAAAGCCGATTTTTCAAGACTTAAGGTAAACTGCAGCGGAATCGACGGAGTATGTTTCGATTATAAAGACTTTAAGTCCTTGAGGATAACGCTGCCCGGTGATTTTCAGGCACGGAACGCCGCAGTTGCCGTCGAGACGGTAGAAGTACTCAGAAGTGCCGGCTGGAATATATCCGACGATGCATTACGCGCGGGATTATTAAATACGAAGTGGGCAGGCCGATTCGAGGTTGTGGCCAAAAATCCGGTTTTCATCATCGATGTGGCTCATAACCGGGAATGCGCCACTGCTCTGTATTCCACGCTAAATAAGTATTTCCCGGGAAAGAAGGTCCATTTTATCGTAGGAGTGCTGAAAGACAAGGATTATGAGCAAATGATACGGATAGTCCTGCCTGCCGCGGCAGGGTTTTTTACTGTAACCCCCTCAAGTTCAAGGGCTTTGGATGCAAAAGAGCTTGCAAACTTTATAAAAAGCCATTGTAATGATGTCACAATTGGTGATAGAATTGATATGGCCATAGAAGGCGCATTATCAGCGGCAGGTTCGGAAGGGATCATATGCGCTTTCGGTTCACATTATTTTTTGGGTGAAGTCAGGAAATACATAATAGACCGCAGCGGGGTTTTATCGTTATAATTATCAAAAATACTGAGGTGCCTGTGCAGAATGGAGGGTGTTGATTGATCAACATCAAGCATGAACTTCAGAATTACCCGGCGATAGATATAGATAAGATTTCGGGCAGCGGAGATATCATTCCGGATTACATAAGGAATTCGATAATCCTGTATAATAAGGCGCTTGAAAGTTTGCGCATGAATAGTGAAGATATCGCGATTATCGAGCTTAAAAAGGCCGTTTCGATGAATCCCAATTTTTATGAAGCTATTAATCTCCTCGGATTATGCTATATAGAGACAAATGAACATAATAAAGCGGAGAATCTTTTTCAAAGGGTGACGTCGGCTGAAGGTAATGGCATCAATGCATACCGGTATCTTTCTTTCCTGAGGAACAGTCTGGTAAGGCCACTTGATTTAAATCAGGACGTTTCTAATATCACGATTGATGGTGAAAACACCAAGAAACCGGATGATAAAGATAGGGGTATGGACAAGGCCTTGAAATTCTTATTGAGGAACAGAACCATTTCAGGGAAAAAGATTAACATATTAAAATATGCGATAGGTTTTTTCGCCGGATTCATGGCGCTTGCGATACTTCTGCTTGCCGGTGTGTTCGGCGGCGGAGTGGCCGATTTAACCGTAAACGATGAACTGGTCGGTTCGCTTCAGCAAAAGATAGAGCTATTGGAATCACAGAATAAAAAACTCGGTGATGATTTCAATGCGCAGAAGAAACTGCTGGACGACGCCAATACGGCTGTGGATTATCTCAGGCTGACTAACAGGATTTTTGAAGTACAAGACCTGTTGACAGCCAAAAAATACGAAGCTGCCGGAGAGTTGCTGCTATTGTTGAATAACATCAATTTCGCAGACTATGAATTGAATGCTTACAACAGGCTCAAAGCGTCGGTATACCCGCTTGCGGCCGAAGCTGCGCATGAAACCGGTTATAATCTGTATAAGAATGAGAAATTCTCTGATGCTTTGAAGAAGCTTGAGAGGGTCAAGGTTTATTACAAGGATTATAAAAATCTGGATGCGGTGGATTATTACATAGGCAAATGTTATACGGCTTTAGGCGATATAAAGAATGCCATTGCCGCTTATAACAGGGTCATTTCTCAATTCCCGAACAGCACCTTCGCGAGATATTCAAGGACAAGGATCAACGAATTCGGCAATTAAGCTGGCGTGATGCAAATATATTATTACGCACGTCGCTTTGATGATTCCTGCGACATATACTGTAGGAGGCAGTTTTTATGTTAAGGGATTTTTATGTTTTTAAGAAGGAGAAGGGTAAATTTTGTCCTCGGCGGCGGCGGCGTTAAAGGCATTGCATATGCAGGCGTCTTCAAAGTGGCGGAGAACCTGCACTACGGCAGGGCAAACATTGCCGGGGTTTCAGCAGGAGCCATCGCGGGCTCTTTTGCGGGCGCCGGCTATAATTCGGGAGAGATGCTGGATATATTGGAAAGATTCGACCTTGAGAAGGTCGATATAACAACGATCAAAAAGCGTCTTCCTGTTATAGGCAGGTTTTTGGATTATTCGGCAAGAAAGCGGAACCGTGGGAATAAGGTGGGGCTCGATAGTTTTAAAAGATTCCTGGGGGAGGGGGATGCCGCAGGCTGGCAGGAAGGCTCCGGGGACAGTTCCAAGGAAAGATCGATAGGAAGCATATTGAGCGGCATCGCGACATATATGAAGGAAGGGTATCTTTACGACGGCGATTATGTGGAGGAATGGGTGTATAAAACGCTTGCCGCCAGAGGATACCGTACATTTGCCGATTTAAGGACGGGTTATGCCGACAGTTCCAATCCCCGGGGCTACAGAGTCAGGATGACCGCTGTGGATTATAACAGGACTAAGGTATTGATACTTCCCGACGATATCGCATTTTACGGGATCGATCCCGACAGGTTTGAGATAGCACGGGCTGTACGCATGAGTACGGCCGTGCCGTTTGTGTTCAAGTCGGTTGAAGTGAAGAAGACAGAAAACGGGAATACGAAGACTTATCATATCGTTGACGGAGGAGTGCTTGACCAGTTTCCTTTCTGGGCCATAAACAACAGCCATAACACTGTCGGCTTCACTTTGAATGGCGGCGACGCCGGAAAACTCTTCACGCTCGATAATGCTTTAAGTATCTTCAAAGGATTGGTTTCGGCGGTACACGACATCGGAGTGCCTAAGGATGCGGTTAATAAGATAAAATATGTGGGCGCCATCGATACGTCAAAGGTCGGTTTCCTCGATTTCCACATCGACAAATCAGATAAGGATTATTTGTATAACGCGGGCGTGACGACCGCGCGCGAGGTCTTCGGAAAGATACTTTAAGTTTACAAAGCAGGCATTATGTACTAAAATATGTTTAATATATTCCGGCATGGATAGGTATTTTGGAGGAGCAAGCATATAATGCGTTATGAAAGCACGAGGGGCAAAGCCGGATCAGTTGCTTCAGCCGAGGCTATAAAGCTTGGTATTGCCCCTGACGGCGGACTTTTTGTGCCTGAAAAAATTGTTCAGATTGCGTTGAGCGATATGTGTCAAATGGCGGACCTGGATTACATAAACAGGACCGCAGGGATTTTGCGGCTGTATCTGGACGATTACACCGACGGAGAGATATACGAATGCGCCGCGGAGGCATACAATCTTTCAAGATTTGACCATCCTGATATCGCTCCTTTGCGCAAGCTGAACGATCATGTATTCATGCTTGAGCTTTGGCATGGCCCCACATGCGCTTTTAAAGACATGGCGCTCCAATTGATGCCGCATCTTCTCGTCAAAGCGGTACATAAGACAGGTGAAAAAAATAAGATAGTGATACTGGTCGCCACTTCGGGAGATACCGGAAAGGCGGCCCTCGAAGGATTCAAAGATGTCGGGGGGACAGAGATAATCGTATTCTACCCGAAGCGCGGAGTGAGCAGGGTACAGGAACTCCAGATGATAACCCAGGAAGGCTCCAATGTCCATGTGGTTGCTGTGGACGGCAATTTCGACGATGCGCAGAAGGGCGTAAAAGAGATATTTGCGGATGCCGCATATGATGATGTGTTGCGGGGGGCCGGCTTTAGGCTGTCTTCGGCAAATTCGATCAATTGGGGCCGGCTGGCGCCTCAGATAATATATTATTTTTCGGCGTATGCTTCGCTTATTGCGCATAAAGAAATCAAACCCGGTGCGAAAATAAACATAGCCGTGCCCACAGGAAATTTCGGAGACATCCTCGCCGCGTTTTATGCCGGCAGGATGGGCCTGCCTGTCAACAGGCTGATTTGCGCTTCCAATATGAACAATATATTGACCGAATTCATCAACACGGGGACATACGACAGGAAGCGGGATTTTTACCAGACCATGTCGCCCGCAATGGATATCCTTGTTTCGAGCAATCTCGAAAGGCTCCTGTATGAGATTACGGGACATGATTCCGGAACCGTGGCCGATTGGATGGCCGCATTGGCAAAGGACGGCAAGTATAGCGTCGACCAACGGACTTTTGAGCAAATTTCCTCGCTTTTCTGGGCGGGATACAGTAACGAGGAGGAAACCCTCAAGACGATCGAATCGATATACGGGGAATATGACTATGTTGTCGATACGCATACCGCTGTAGGCATAGATGTATATGATAAATATGTTATTTCAACCTGCGATGTGACAAAAACGGTAATAACTTCGACCGCGAGTCCGTTCAAATTCAATGAGAGCGTCGCAAAGGCCATTTT
>CAYWGM010000044.1:9729-11872 GCA_964457875.1 uncultured Eubacteriales bacterium
GGGATATAAAAAAGGATAAGACGCGCGATGGTCAATATTGCCATAATAGGGTATGGAATAGTGGGGTCCGGCGTTGCCGAACTCATAATCAGGAACAGGACAAGCATCAGCAGAAAAACAAACAATGATATTTGCGTGAGCAAAATACTTGATATCAGGGATTTCCCGGATGATCCGAACATCGGTATCCTTACAAAGGATCCCGACGAGATTTTCAACGACCCTTCGATAAGCATCATCGTCGAGACAATAGGCGGGATCGGCGCCGCATATGAATATACCAGGAAAGCATTCGACACCGGAAGGCATGTCGTTACATCCAATAAAGAACTTGTCGCCACACACGGTCCGGAATTGATGGAGCATGCAAGACAAAAATCATGCAGCTACCTGTTCGAGGGCAGCGTAGGAGGCGGCATACCCATCATACGGCCGTTGAAGCAATGCCTTGCCGCAAACCAGATTACAGGCATCACCGGTATTCTTAACGGCACTACGAATTTTATACTGACAAAAATGAAGAGGGAAGGTATGGATTTTTCCACAGCCCTCAGGCACGCCCAGCAAAACGGTTATGCGGAGGCCAATCCTCAGGCCGATATCGATGGGCATGACGCGTGCAGGAAAATCGCGATACTATCTTCGATAGCCTACGGCGAATTTGTAGATTACAGGCACATATACACCGAGGGCATTACGGCAATCGACCCGGCAGATATTGAATATGCGGAGATCATCGATTCGGTGATCAAGCTTATCGCCATCAGTAAAAAAGCCGGCGGCATGATCTATGCGAGGGTGAGTCCGTCCATCATAAGCAGGCAGCACCCGCTTGCAAATGTTGAGGATGTGTTCAATGCGATCGTCGTAAAGGGGGACGCCATAGGCGACGCCATGTTCTATGGCCGCGGCGCGGGCAAGCTGCCGACTGCCAGCGCAATAGTCGCGGATATTATGGATATAGTCAACAATACCGGCAGAAATGAAAGAATCGTCTGGGAAAGGAAGCCTTACTGCAATATCATGGATGCGGGTGAAAACGAGACGAGGTTTTTCATACGTGCTTCGGCCAGAAACAGGGAAGAGGCCTGCAGGTTTGTTGCAAGCGTATTCGGTAAGGTCGATTTTATCAGGCTGAACAAGGCTGGGCATGATGATGACGTGGCTTTTATTACACAGAAGGATACAGAAAAGAATATAATGCCTCTGATAGGCAGGTTGAGTGGAGTCGGCTCCATAAGGCGTGTGCAGAGCGCAATAAGGTTTGAAGAGGATTGATAGAATTGAAGAGGATTTAGGCTTGTTTTATGAAAGGAGGCTTGGGTGCTTTGGGATTGATAATCCAGAAATTCGACAGCGGAGTTATTGCCGATGCCGAAGGCATACGCATGGCTGCATCGAGGATAATCAGATCATATGATTCGGGGAATTCTGTCGTAGCTGTTGTTGCTTCCCAGGGTGATTCGTGCGATGACATATGCCTCAAAGGCAAAGAGATTAATGCCGATCCGTCCCGCAGGGAAATGGACGTGCTGCTTGCGACATGCGGTGAAGTATCGGTATCGCTTATGGCTATGGCGCTCGAAAAGGAAGGTTATCCCGCTATTTCCCTGACAGGCCGACAGGCCGGGATCGTATCCGATAGCTCGTATGGCAATGCGAGGATAAAGAGCATCGATACCGAAAGGATCTTCAGAGAGCTGGACAAGCGGAACATAGTGGTGATAGCCGGCGGTCAGGCCGGCAACATATACGGCGATGTGACGACGCTGGGTCCGGGCGGCGCGGAGACTTCGGCTGTCGCGCTCGCAGCTTCCCTCAAGGCCGACGCATGCGAGATCTATCTGCCGAAAGCCGGCATCTATACCGCCGATCCCCAAATCGTACATGAAGCGGTCATGCTCAGGGACATTTCCTATGATGAAATGCTTGAGTTGTCAAGTCTTGGGGATGAATCCCTATATAACCGTTCAATAGAGCTCGCAAAAAAGTACGACGTTGTAGTAATGCTGAAATCGCTGACTGACGATTGCAGGCAGACGGTAATCAAGGAGGTTGATAAGGTGGAGAAATTACTGGTCAGGGGTGTCACCCGCGACAACAATATTGCAAGGATATCCGTGCTCGGCATCGATGACAGGCC
>CAYWGM010000045.1:0-6384 GCA_964457875.1 uncultured Eubacteriales bacterium
CTTTTACATATTAACACGCACTTTGTTACGTTGTCAACATGTTTAATTACTTTTCGAGGATACTCCTGAACTTGCTCAGAATCCTCCGTTCCATCCTCGAGATATACATCTGCGACACGCCGAGTTTATCTGCAATTTGCTTCTGCGTCATGCCTTCAAAATATCTCGCCTTTATGAATTCTTTCTCGGATTGGCTGAATCTATCCATGCTTTTCTCAAGAAAATCCCTGTTTTCTATTTTCTCATAAGTAGAGTCGTTCTCGCCGATGGTTTCGTTCAATTCCAACTCATCTTCAGAATGCGCATTATTGTCGAATGACTGAACACTGCCGGCATTCCGTGATTCGATGATTTCAAGTACGGCTTCCTCGCCGATATTCAGATATTGTGCTATTTCGTCGACCTTAGGCGACCTCTGGAGCACATTTGACAAATGTTCCTTCGCCTGGTTCACCTTCTTGTAGACCTCATAAATCTGTCTGGGTATCCTTATTATCGAGCCCTTATCCCGAAAAAACCTCTTTATCTCTCCGATGATGGTCGGAGTGGCATAACTGATGAACTTCACACCTTTTTCGGGGTCAAACCGCTCCACGGCTTTTATCAGGGCGATTGCGGCAACTTGACGGATATCGTCATAATCGATGCCCCTGTTTGTGAATTTCCTTGAAATAGCATCGGCAAGATACAGATATTGGTTTACTATTACATTTCTGTTATCAATGGAAGGGTCTTTTATATAATTCCGGAATAGCTCATCTTCTCCGATATTAGTTTGCAGTACCCGGGCGACGCTGTTTTCCGCATTCATATCCAACGGCTCACCTGCCGGAATCCTGTACTGATTTTACCATGATAAAGATGGAATTGCCGCCTGCGCACAGATCGATATCATCCATCAATGCCTTGATTATCGATATTCCAAGGGCGTCCGACTTTGGGGCGAAGATGCATCTTAAGTCCTTATCATCGCTGTCGAAGGCTATCACCAACCGGTCCCGGTCGATATTAAACGCAATTTTATAGCAGCCGGCGGTTGTGCTTCCGGCATTGACAAATCTGCTGCATACCTCCGCCACGGCGACTTTTATATCCTCGATCGTCTCAAGGTCAAATCCCATTCTGCTTGCAACGCCTGATACAGCCAGTCTTGCGATACTGATGAATTCGGATTTAAAGGGAAGCGCGATCTCGATCGAATCATTATATTGCATCTTTCTCATGCTCCTGATAATTATTTTGTATCCGTCAGTATCTTCAGCACACTCACGGACTTATCCTTATTCTTTGCATTCACGCCGACCGCCAGAATGAGTTCCTCACCGGCGACCTGCGAATCATCAAATATCGGACTCCCGGTCACATCAAAACCATATATGCCTTCGCCTCCGGCTTCAGAATCAGGCGTAAGCGCCTTTGCCCTGGGGTCATCCACAGATAGACCTGCTTCATCAAGGATATCCTCAAGTCTGGAGAAAGAACCCTTAGTACCATGTATTTCGAAACGTTCACGATCCACTATGAAGACATCGGCATCGGCAAGGAAAAAAAGTATGGCGGAAAGCGATTGTATTGCGCCTTCCTGCTGAGAATACTCTTGTTCTGTTACAGCTGAAAACGACACATTCCTGATATCGATTTCTTTTATTCCCGGATACTTATCCATAAGATTTTTCTTAAGCACATCTGTATCAATACAATAGATCTTCCCTATCAAAGCTACGCTGAAATCAGCCGGAATACGGCTCAGGCAGCTTTTTAACGAAAAAGCGACGACCAGCAGCAGAATTATCCCGACAATTATATGGTATTTATGATAATAAAGGAAGTTGCCCGCACTGTTCTTTGCAGCTTCTGCCTGCGGATCGGCCGTATCGTATCCCATTAAAAGGTTATACGCGAGTGTGATCCTGCCAAGATCAGCGTTGCCAGACTCATTTGATACGCTTTTCACCGACCTGTATTTTTTCAGGACTATAGAATAACGATGCTGAATCTCATCTTTTGTCGCATCTTCCCTGATTTTTAATATCTCGCAGGCTTCTTTTCTGTCAATCATACACCTGCCCCCCTCTGGTTAAAAACCAGTCATTCTCATATCTTAGGCTTCATTGTCGGAAAAAGCAGGACATCCCGGATGGAAGCAGAGTCTGTCAGTAGCATTACAAGCCTGTCGATGCCTATGCCAAGCCCGCCCGTCGGCGGCAACCCATATTCAAGCGCATTGACGAAATCTTCATCCATCATGTTTGCCTCATCATCTCCGGCTTCCCGCTTCTTTACCTGGCAAAGGAACCTCTCCCGCTGATCTGCCGGATCATTCAGCTCTGAGTAAGCATTTGCCGTCTCCCTGCCCGCGATGAACAGCTCAAACCTGTCGGTAAGGCCGGGCTTGTCCGCCTTTCGTTTAGCAAGGGGGGATTCCTCCACTGGATAATCCAGTATGAAGGTCGGGTTTATAAGCTGTTTTTCCACCGTTTCTTCGAAAACAAAATAGAGCATTTCGCCCCATGTGGCATCTTTTTTAACCTTTAGGCCTATGCTGCTAATAGCCGCCGCGGCTGCCGCCGCATCCGTGAAGGAACCGAAGTCTATGCCGGCATACTGTCTGACGGCGTCAATCATTGTGATCCTCTTCCAAGGAGGCCTTAAGTCTATTTTAACACCCTGATATGTTATTTCAAGTGTGCCGAGCACATTCAGCGAGGTCCTCGTTATCATATCCTCTGACAGCTCGGCCATCCCGTTGTAATCGGTATATGCCTGGTATACTTCCAATATTGTGAATTCCGGGTTGTGCTTTATCGATATGCCTTCATTCCTGAAGACGCGCCCCATTTCATAGACCTTTTCATATCCGCCTACAATAAGCCTTTTGAGGTACAATTCGGGCGCGATCCTAAGGTAGAGATCAATATCAAGGGTGTTGTGATGCGTAATAAAAGGCCTTGCGGCAGCGCCTCCCGGTATTGTATTGAGAAGCGGCGTATCTACCTCGAGGAATCCCTTTTCATCCAGATATTTCCTGAGCTCCCTGATGATTCTGCTTCTGAGCACAAATGTATTACGCACATCAGGATTTACGATAAGATCGACATATCTCTGGCGGTATCTTATATCGATATCCTTAAGCCCATGCCATTTTTCAGGCAGCGGCGTCAAAGATTTTGCAAGCAGGGTAAAACGGCTCGCTCTGATGGATATCTCGCCTCGATGCGTCTTGAAGACAGTGCCTGTGACACCGATTATGTCGCCTATGTCGTACCTTTTAAATTCAGCGTAATTCTCAGGCCCTATATCATCTATCTTAACATACGACTGGATTTTGCCGTGCCTGTCGAGGATATCGCAGAACGACGCCTTGCCCATCTCACGCATGGATATCATCCTGCCGGCGACGGATACCTGCTTCCCCTCAAATTCATCAAATTTTCCAATTATTTCATGGGTGGAATCAGTGACGTCATATCTCGAAATTTTAAACGGATCATTATCGTTATTCCGCAAATCCTGCAGCTTGTTTTTTCTTATCCGCAATATTTCATTAAGATCTTGTGCATCGTCCATTCCGTCAACCTCCGGGCCTATTTGGTGATACTTAGTATCTTGAATTTGATAATCCCGTCCGGAACCTTCGCTTCGATCGTCTCGCCGCTCGAATGCCCGATCAGCGAACTACCGACCGGTGATTCGTTGGATATCTTGTTTTTGCCGGGATCGGCTTCCGTAGAACCTACAATATAATATGTTACTTCTTCGTCAGTATCATAGTATTTGAGCCTGACTTTGGAACCGATGCTCACTTTTTCAGTGTTTACATCATCTTCATCAATGACCTTCGCATGTTTAAGCATGGATTCAAGCTGGGCTATCCTGTTCTCAAGATGTGCCTGCTCATTTTTGGCTTCATCATATTCGGCATTCTCGCTGATGTCGCCGTAAGTCATGGCCTGTTTTATCTTGTCGGCTATTTCCCGCCGCTTGGATGATTTGAGGAATTCAAGCTCTTCTTCGAGTTTTTTTAAGCCTTCATAAGTTAAAACAACCTCTTTACCGCTCATTCTCAAGCCACTCCTTTATCATATCATAAAATGCAAAAATCAAGCTTTTGATAAATTAGCTTGATTTTGTTCCGTCCGTGTCAATTAGTAGATTATAGACTACAAAACCTACGTTGTCAAGCATTGCAATAATTGAATGCATCATTTAAAATAGCTATCTATGCCGGCTTTTATCGCTTCAGCAATTTTCTGCTGGTAGTCTGCCGAAGCCAGCCTCTTCTCTTCATCGGGATTCGAGAAAAAACCGCATTCAACAATCACTGTCGGTGTTTTAAGGTTCTTTAATATGATTATCTGTTCTTTTTTTTCAAGAGCCACACGAGTATTGGCCTGGTCGACCTTATCCTTGAGAAATTTCTGGATTTCAACTGCCAGATCCCTGCTCTCAGGAGATTTGGGAGGGAAAAAAGTCTGAGCCCCATAATATTGTGTCTGATTAAATTTGTTGAGGTGTATGCTCACTACAATATTTGCGCCGGCCTCATCCATCATCTTTTTTCGTCTTTTTAGATCCTGACGCCTCTTTTCAAGGATATCCGTGACACCCGATTCATATTCCAGCCTGTCTTCCTCACGGGTCAGGAGAGGAATATAATTATCGGCCGCAAGCAGATCTCTTAGTAATACTGCAATTTTAAGGCTGATATCCTTTTCTTTCATACCGCTGTAATCGCTTACAGCACCCGGATCTTCCCCTCCGTGCCCGGGATCGAGCAGCACGGTATACGGTTTGTCGCCGTCGCCGACAGTTGTAAGTGAAGCGTCGTCCGCGCTCATATTGAGACTGAAGATGGTCAGAATCAGAAGAATTATCAGGCCGAACAGCACCAGATTTGTTTTTTTCATGATCAGGATCATAAAATACCCATCCCCGTAGAATGATTCAATATAATGATATTCGGGAACGGGTGGCTAATATGATTATTTTTGGGACGATGGACGGATTTTGCGCTTCGGTTTGATGTATTTGCTTATTTCCATATCGAAATAGCCTGCAAGATAACCCAGGAAGCTGACGACGGGAAGCGTCAGAGTGGCTATGACATAGCCCGCCAAGCCGTTACCGGCCATTTTTATTATAAAGTAGAAAGGGCCCATCAGGGCCTTCAACACCAGCTGTCTTATCGTGTCGGCGGTCGGATCCAGAAAAGATAGAGAAGCTATCAGTAGTTCAAGTAAAGCAACCGGCACAGCTCCGAGCAGTCCGAATATCAATCCGTCATAAAAGCGGCGTTTTATGGTGCTTTGCGGCCTGCCTTCCCTTTGTGCGAGCTTGCGCATATCCCCATACAACATAAAAACGAGTAAAGTAAATATCATTATGGAATATACTACCAGCCATATCTCAGGTTTATCCTTCCCAAGGCTTAATACGGCATAAAGGAATACGACGAAAATGATCAGCATGATCCCAAAATCGCCAAACACCCTGAGACTGTTCTTTATATAGCGCCTCATATTTATCCGCTCCGTTAATGATTCTTATGAATGCTTAATATTCTTACTTGACAATTATATATTACTGCATAGAGCCTGTCAAAATCCGAAATATGCAGTCAAGGCTTCCTGGCGCCAAGCTCTCTTTGTATATTTCGGACGTCGTCCCTGGTAAGATTGTATCGGCTGTATGCGAGGATTGCCAGGACAAGCGCCACCATGCCGCCTAAGGAAAGCACAAGGCCGAGACCCGTTCCTGTTCGGATTGATTGTGCCGGCATATCCGGGTCGAATCCGATAAAATGCAAAAGCATTCCGATAAGAAAGATGACAAACGATTGCGCGATTTTGTAGCTGAATGTCTGCAGACCATAGAAAACGCCTTCGGTGCGTCTCCCAACAACAAGCTCTTCCTGATCGACCGTATCGGCTATCATTGAGAGCGGGAGCGAAAAAAGCCCGCCGGTTCCGAAACCGAGCACCGCAGAAAGAAGGAACAAAAGAACGCGGACGTCATGGATACCGCTCCTGAATAAAACCAAAAACAGAAATGCAGCCATGCATGCGATGCATAAAAATAGGCCTGAAAGCATGGCAGGTTTTTTATCGATACGTTTTGAGATGATGACCCATACCGGCTGAGATATTATCGAGAGCGCAAACTGAAGCCCTAATAGAAGCGCAATAGACCTGCTGTCCAGGCCGAAAGTGAATGTATATACATGAAGGCCTATACTTGAAGCGATAGCCGTAAGAATATTCGTGCATAAATATCCTGCGGTTACGAACATAAAATTCCTGTTATGCAAAGCCGTCCTGAAATCATGCAATATCAACAAAATCCAGCTTTTGATTCCTCTGCGGCCTGTTGCAGCTCCTGCCGCAG
>CAYWGM010000045.1:6484-11661 GCA_964457875.1 uncultured Eubacteriales bacterium
CCGCAGATCCTGCCGCATCTCCTGCTTCTGCGCTTGCGGCGCTTGTTCCGGCACTTACCGCCGCGTACCTGATTGTTGAAAAAAAACTTATCATTGTTGCCGCCAAAGCGATTGCCGACGCCGTGACGCCCATCCGGGGATAAGCCGACGGATCCAGTTGCCCCTGCGGGAAATCCGGCGAAGCTTTGAAGAATACCAACAAGAATAAAAATGATACTGTGAAAAAACCCAGCAGGAAAAAGACTGTCCTCAGGCCTTGTATCGAAGACCTACCGTCATAGTCGCTCACAAGCTCGGCGCCGAAGGCGGTATACGGAGTGCCGTATACGGTGAGCGCAGTTTTGACAAGGAAGAGTGCCGCCACGATCCATATGACCTTGCCTGTCATATTGAGATTGCGGTCGACCGTCCACAGCAGGATATTCGTCAACGCAATGCCGATCCCTCCTGTAAGGATGTATAAATGCCTTTTCCCAAATCTCCTTGATACGGTATAGTCCGATATGAATCCCATGGCCGGGTCGGTTATGGCATCCCAAATCACCCCGACAGCTACCACTACACCGATCACCGGTGCAGGTATCTTGAGGATTACAGTGGTATGGAACACCAGATAGGAAACAACCACCTGATACACGACGCCAAATCCAAAATTGCCGGTTGAATACCCAAGCTTAGTTCGATATGGAATTGATTCCGGGCTTTGCTTATTCTCAGTCATGTCCGTCATTACTTAACAGCCTCAATTGCATATGAAGCAACAAAATTTTCAATACCGCTGCCCGGCGCCCATGATCCTATGATCTCTCTGCTATTGTCCTTCGGAGTCAGCCTGATGTCATGGAAACCTGCGTCACGCAACATAGTACGGATATCTTCAATACTTTCGGCGCCGCCTATGCAACCGGCAATCAGATCCGGATCCTGTTTTATATGCTTCGGCAATTGCGCTGTGGCAACAACATCGGAGACCGACAGCCTGCCTCCCGGCTTGAGTACCCTGAAGACTTCCTTAAAAACCTGCTTTTTATTTTGGGACAGGTTGATTACGCAATTTGATATGATAACATCCATCGAATCATCCGCTACAGGCAGGTTCTCAATCTCCCCCAGCCTGAATTCCACATTCGGATATCCGGCTTTTTGCGCATTTTTTCTTGCCAATTTGATCATTTCAGGCGTCATGTCTACGCCTATTACATGCCCGGTATCTCCTACCCGTTTTCTGGCCAGAAAACAATCGATACCGCCGCCGCACCCAAGGTCAAGGACGGTTTCCCCTTTTTTTAGAGCTGCCGATGTGATGGGATTTCCGCATCCCAACCCCATATTGGCTTCAGGTGGCATACTTGCAAGGTCGTCTTCGGTGTACCCTATTCCGGCAGATACTTCACTCACATCTACCGGCGTCCCGCTGCAGCCGCATCCGCAACCGCTGCTGCAGCAACCGCCTGCCGAACTTCTCTGCGCAACATCCGCGTAGTTATTCCTGATATAATCCCTGATATCTTCCCTATCATTCATCAAAACACCCTCCGCTCCTAATTCTTGATTATTTTAGCTATTTGCTCAGTACTTAAAACCCTTCCGGAAGAAACGACCCTTTCATCGATGACTAATGCCGGCGTCGACATAACGCCATATGCCATGATATCCCTGAAGTCTGTAACTTTAACGATTTCGGCTTCTGTTCCGGTCACCTTCAGCGCTGCTTCGGCATTTTCTTTTAGTATCATACAATTCCTGCATCCCGAACCCAGAATTTTAATTACCATATTTGATTCACTCCTTTATCCATATATCCCTTATCACTATAATAAAAGATACCCGAAAGCATTTATAAAGTATCCGATGATAATGATACCCAGAGTAACGATACCTGCAAATATTGCCAGCAGCTTTGTCTTGACGACCCTCTTCAGCAATATCATGGACGGGAGCGAAAGCGCGGTCACGCCCATCATGAAAGACAGCGCCGTACCAAGCCCCACTCCTTTTGAGACCAGGGCCTCTGCGATAGGTAATGTCCCGAATATATCGGCATACATGGGAATACCTATAAAAGCCGCCAGCAATACGGAATACCATTTGTCCCGGCCAAGCACCGCCGTTATCATCGTCTCAGGAACCCAGTTATGAATGGCTGCGCCTATCCCTACGCCGATAAAAATGAACAGCCATACTTTTTTTATTATATTGAAGACCTGGTATCTCGCAAAACTTATTCTATCATAGACAGACAAGCCTTCATCTGCCGTATCTTCCGTTTCTGCCGTATCTTCAACACACGCGGCACAACCTGACTGCGCGGCAGGTCCGGCTGCGGCAGCAGCATCAGCAACAGACGTCTTGCTGCCGTAAACAAACGGCTCTACATACTTCTCAAGTTTCAGCCTGCCGATGACGGTCCCTCCGATGACTGCCAATATGACGCCGACGGCTACGTAGGCTAATGCAATTCTCCAATTGAATATACCGGCCAGCAGAATCACAGAGGCCAGATCCACAAGCGGCGAAGATATCAAGAAGGAAAATGTGATGCCTATCGGCAGTCCTGCGCTTGTAAAGCCTATGAACAATGGGATGGACGAGCATGAACAGAACGGAGTTACCGTGCCGAGCAATGCCCCGAGTATATTCGCGAAAATCCCTTTGCAACGTCCTAGGATCTTTCTGGTCCTCTCCGGCGGGAAAAAGCTCTGTATATATGAAATCAGGAAAATAAGAACCGCCAGCAATATGAATATCTTTACGACATCATAAATGAAAAAGTGGATGCTGCCGCCCAATCTATCCTGAGTACTCAGCCCTAAAACATTCTCCACCAGCAGCCTTATTAAATCGGAGAGCCACTCCATTTTCAGCAATTGATCATTCAGCCACGCCATCAAGTGTTTTACCGATACTTTCAAACATTTTAAATACCATCTGAAGCTTATCCCTGTTGATGGAATACCTCATCCACACACCATCACGTCTGCCGACGACAAGGCCGCATTCGCACATAATCCTCATGTGATAAGAAAGCGTAGGTTGCGTTATGTTGAACGCCTCAAGAATCCTGCATGCACACAACTCACCTTTGGAAAGCATATGGAAGATCCTGACACGGGTTTCATCCGCCAGCGCCTTCATGATCATTGCATATTCCATTCAATACCTGCGTCTCCCTCCGCTTCGGAGTTGTATTTTCAGACATAAACGTTTATCTATATATATTATATAATACATTATGCGCATAGTGATAGATAAGGTCAATATAAAATGATACAATATTCCGGGGGTCATGAAATGACAAAAAAGAGACATCCTGTATTAAACACTTTAGAGAAATATGCATTCCTTTTGCTTGGTTCAATTTTGGCTTCGGTCGGTCTGGAAATTTTTCTCATCCCCAACAACATCATCGACGGAGGCATTGTTGGCGTATCGATAATCGCAAGTTACCTGACAAAGCTGCCGCTAGGCATATTTACATTCTTTCTGAACATTCCCTTCCTCTTTTTCGGATATAAGCAGATAGGAAAAACATTTGTGATATCATCGCTGTTTTCCATCACTTCGCTGTCCATATGCGTATCGGTGCTCCATCCCGTTCCGGGTCTGACCAAAGATATATTACTGGCGACGGTTTTCGGAGGCATCATATTAGGAATTGGAGTAGGACTCATCATCCGCTTCGGCGGTTCCCTGGACGGGACTGAGGTCGTGGCGATCATCTTCAATAAAAAATCGGTCTTCTCAGTCGGCCAGATCGTAATGTTTTTTAATGTCTTCATTCTGGGCAGCGCCGGACTGGTTTTCGGATGGGACAAGGCAATGTACTCCCTTATCGCTTATTTCATAGCCTATAAAATGATAGATATTATGATTGAAGGCCTGGATGAAGCCAAAGCGGCAATGATCGTCTCCGAAAAAGGAGATGAAATCGCAGAGGCCATATTGGCGCGTTTAGGCAGGGGCGTGACCTTTTTGGACGGAAAGGGAGGATACTCAAAGGATCCAAAAACCATCCTCTACTCTGTCGTGACACGTCTTGAGGTTGCGAAGCTGAGGGCTATCGTCAATGATAAGGATGAGAACGCCTTTGTGACAATACACGACGTCTCCGACGTAATGGGCGGCAAGCACAAAAAACGCCCCATCCATTAATCAGGTAAAGGACCGCAAAAAAAGCGGAATACCATAAGGTTTCCGCTGAATATTAATAATTTTTATGCGTTCCTGTAATGGTTAGCAATAAAGACAAATCACAGGCGAATTATCACATGCCTAAACGTCATAATGCGCCTCCGATAAAGCCCTCGATATGCATTTAAACAACCATTACAGATAAGCCGGCATAAAAATCCTCTTATTTATAAAATATCATGATGTCCAACATCCAGAAGTAAAATAATCGCTTTTTCAGGATACTTCCAAATAATCCTTATGTCCATATTTACACTACATTCAAAAAGGTTATCCATCCCCTGTATCTTCTTTGTCCTTAATGAAGGATAGCATGGATTATCTGCAAGTATTCTTTTTATAGACCATCTTTTGCTCTATAATAGAAAGCTTCTTTAATTCTGTTTCAAAACTATTCGTGACTTCTATCTTGTAGATCATCTAAGCTAAACCCCATATCCTTAAATGCCTCGTTTACATTGTCATACACCTTTGAATATCCTCTGCCCCTATCTTCCTCGGCCAATCTTATTAACTTTTCAATTCGCTCCATTTCATTCTTTGGATACACAACAACAGGAGTAATAAATATTCCCCCATCCTTCTCAATTACCTCGAGTTTGTCTCCAAGCTTTAAGCCAAGCTTTTTTACAAGCTTATACGGTATTGTAACTTGTGCCTTTTTTCGCAACTCCAGGATTGCCATTCAGATCACCTCAGTATTATATTCCTACTTTCTTACTTAAATTATAACACAATATTTTCTTGCTGCAATTGAATATTATAAAAAGAGCAGCCCGAAACAGGGTTCTCCTGAATACATGCTGAAAATCAAGATAATAATACTACTCGCTCTTATTCAAATAATCGCAATGTGCATCCGTCGATATAGTAGTTATATCGCACATTTTACAACCCCAAGGTTGCATCTGCACTTCAGTAATCTGTTCCCAACCATTCTTCCGCACAAAGGCATATAGCTCATCTATTCCTTGAACAAGCATAAA
>CAYWGM010000046.1:0-11623 GCA_964457875.1 uncultured Eubacteriales bacterium
CGTCATTTCAAGCTTTGTGATTGTCAATTCCCTATTCATGTGCATCCTCCTGAAATCAATAATTGTATGTCGGACAATCCGTCTTCGTTTGTCTTGCTATCTCAAAAACCGTCACATTTTATATATATCTTCTTTTTATTTGATCTGGATGCAGCGTCGATTAGCCTTGCAGCCTTCAATCCATCGTCCGCCGTCGGGTAAGGTTCAGCATTATGATCTGTAATTACGTCTATAAATGCCTTATTCATACTGATATAACCCCATGAATATAAAATGTCATATGGTCCGAACTCTTCTTTGTATACTTTTTCAGGGGTATAAACCGATATCTCTTTATTAAGATTGCAGACCAACGTACTGTGTTCTTTAGTATGGATTTCCAGATCATACATATTCATACCTGGATCCTTCTGGTAGTTAAGATTGCTGTGATCATGAAAAGTCATTCCGCCAAGCGCGCCGCTCTTCAGCTTGAAAGACACCGTGCCGCAATCTTCCAGATAGCCCTCCCCAAGTCTGAGCCTGTCGGCAAGGCATCCGATGTAATCAAATTCGTCGTCTAAAATGTACCGCAGGATGTCAAAGGCGTGCACAGCCAGCGAGGGCAATACCCCTCCGCCGACTACAGGCTTGCCCATCCACAGGTGTAAGAAATCGCAACATGACAGTGACAGGTTTATCACGGTAGGGGTGAATTGCTTTATCATCTTTTTCAGCCGTATCGCACCGGGGCTGTAACGCTGATTGAATCCTACAAAAAAGGGCTGCCTGCTTTCGCTGATTAAATCCCTGATGCATATACTGTCCTGCAATGCAGCAGCCAGAGGTTTTTCGCAAAATATCGGCTTTTGACGGGTTATGGCCTGTTCCACCATATAAAGGTGTGAATCATGTTGTGTACAAATATAAATGCAATCCAGTCCGTCTTCATCCAGCAGGTCTTCGAGTTTCCTGTGCGCTTTGCCTTTAAACATGACGGCAAGTTCCTGTGCCCTTTCATATGATGCATCATAAAATGACACAGGCTTTCCGGCGCCCGAGATTTGCAAACTTTGCGCATGTATCCCGCCCATGACTCCGCAACCTATAATACCAGCTCTAACCATATCATCCATCATCCTTTCCGTATCACGCTCATCCCTTTATCGCACCTGCGACCAGACCGGCTTTAATATATTTATTAAGGAATATAAATACCAAAACGACGGGGATCTCTATTAGTACAAGTACGGCAAAAACCAAACGCGTTTGGTAACGGAACTGCGATATGAACTTTGTCGGCAGGGTGGCCAGTGTTTTCATTTCCTCTCTTCTCAGCATTATGAACGCATAAAACAATTCATTCCAGGTATTGAGGAAAATGACCACGACGACCGCAGTAATAATCGGTTTTGATATGGGGATAATGATACTCAGAAGAATTCTCCATACCGAACAACCGTCAATATATGCCGACTCGGAAATCTCTTTTGGGATATCATCCATATAATTTTTCATCAAAATCAGTGAAAGCGGAAACCAAAGACCCACATAAGGCAGTACTACAACCATAATAGAGCCGGTCAGCTTCATGGCAACCATAATCTTATATACCGGCAGAACCACGATAGCTGGAACTATCATCAGACCTGATATCAACATTACATACAGGATATTTTTAAACCTGAAGTGCAATTTAGAAAAGGCATATGCCGCCAATACGGTTATGACCAAAAGAGATAGTATCGTCAGTATGCTGATTATTGTACTATTTGCAAAATTTATGAGGATCCCCGTCTGTTTAAATACATCAATATAGTTTTGGAAGCCCTTTTCCTCAAAAGACCTCTGAAGCATATAGTAGAACGGAATCAATATGATGATTGATGTAACGGCCAGATATATATATGGAAAAAGATTTCTTTTTTTTGATTTCTTCATGACCTTACCCTCATTTTATTTTGCGGATTATACATCTTAAGCTGAATTACCGTAATAACCAAAGCAATAATAAAAAGGACGATAGAAACAGCAGATGATGTTGCCTGGTCGTATTCAATGAAAGATTTTTTAATTACATATGTGGCAAAAAATTCAGTGGTATTTGCGGGGCCTCCTCTTGTCAAGATCCAAACCACGTCGAAAACCTTTAGTACCGCCACACTGCTTAATATTGCCAAAGAAAAGTGCGTACTTCTGAGCATGGGAAAAGTGATGGCGAAAAATTTTCTCAGCTCGCTTGCTCCGTCAATGTCCGCAGCTTCATACAACTCCGCCGGTATACTGGTCATTCCTGCGGTGTAAAACACGGTAAAAAATCCCGTCCAAAGCCATATTTCAACTAAAAAAATGACAAGCAAAGCCGACCAGGGTTGCGCAAGCCATGGCTGCGCAAGAGAATCAAGGCCGATAAATCGCAAAATTGTATTCACAGGACCATAATTAGGTTCAAAGATATTTTCAAAAACTATCCCGATAACTGTCGGCGTCATAACTACCGGTAAAAAAACCACACTGCTGAAAACAGACTTAAAAACAGTAACTCTCTTTATCAGTACAGCTGAAACAAGTCCGAAAAAAGCCCTGAAAAACATTACTATGACACCGAAAAGCAAGGTATTTCTGATTATAGTGCCGAAGATATCGTCCGAAAAGAAATCCAGATAGTTCCTAAATCCGACAAATACCGTAGGATTGTTTATTCCATCCCATTCATAAAAGCTTGTATATAAGTTGAAAACTATCGGATAGAATACAAATAATACGTATAAGATAAAAGCAGGTGCTATAAAGATGTATGCTCTATTATCGTATTTACCTTTTAGCATTTTGCGATCCTCAACAAGTAATTATTAGTTTGAAATAAGCAATCCTTTATTATAATCGGATTGCCTATTTCAAACGCTAAACAAAACCTTACAGGTAAGGTCAATCTCTCTTAGCCTTCTCAGACTCAGCCTGAAGCTTGTTAATCGTAGTTTCTAAATCATTTCCTATCGCAAGGGCCTGCAGGGCGTCACCCAGTGCTTTGTTCACATCCGGGTAGAGTATATCCCTGTCTCCGGCGATATTATTGGCCAGTTCATTAAACGATTTGACAGCCGCTTTGCCGGTATCGGAAATCGCATAATCGACCTTTGCATCCTTGAAAGCAGGCGGCCAATATCCGGCTTTGTTCAGTTCAACTATGCCTTTGGTCACAAACCAGTTGATGTATTTCCATGCAGCATCCTTGACATCGGCAGACGCCTTTTTGTTCATACCATATGAAACATGGGTGGTAATTGTAACAGGACAAGGTTTCCCATCGCCGTTAACATCCGGAAATGGCATCACTGTCAGCACCTGGCTGTCTGCAACGGATTTAGTATCATCTGTCACAAAATTCGCCATAAACCAGTCGCCGCAAGGTATGAAAGCTCCCATGCCTTTTTTCCCGAAATTATCCGCAGCCACCGTCGGATACATAGATTCGGAGATAGCCCCGTCTTGCGCCAGTTTATCGGTAAAAATGCTCTGCCATGCCGCGAACGCTTTCATAAGATCGGGATCGGTCCATTTCGCGGTTCCTTCTATGGCGCCGTAATACTTGTCTTTATTGAAATCGGAAGCTATGACTCCAAAAACGTCATAACATACCCATAGATCTTTTGCGCCGATGACAAAACCCAAATCATTATTTTGCCTTAGCACATTATTTGCCTGTTTTAATTCATCAAAAGTCGTCGGTACTTTAATGCTGTTTTTATCAAGCTTAGCCTTGTAATACCACAGGTTACCTGCAAGCCCATAATTCTGCGGTATGGCGAAGATTTCCTTCCCTGAACGCTCGACCTGTTGTATTGTAAGTGGTATAAACTTATCTTTCCAATCAGATCCCCACTGCTTGCTTGCATAACCGGCCAAAGGCTCAAGGTTGCTCGCAAAAGCGGAAAGCATGCTGCCGGTGGCATATTCTGCAATATCTGGCGGATTTCCGGAAGAAAAGTCAACCTTCAATTTCTCTGTAAAATCCTGAAAAAGAAGATAAGAATAATTGATCTTTATTCCCGGATTGTCCGCATAGAATTTGTCGAATATCGGCTTGACAACCTCCTCCGCCGCATTCCATCCCGAAACATTAATAGTTACCTCTTTAATCTGGCTTGTATCCGTACCTGTGTTGGTGCTTGTGTTTGTGTCTGTGTTCGGTGCGCATCCTCCCAATACTGACAGAACCAATACCAATGTCAGAAAAATCATTAAAACTTTTCTTTGCATTTTAATACCCCCTAGCTTGTTTTTATAGTTCATTTCTTTAATAATCATAACATCCGATCAGATGCCGTTAAATGAAGTATTAAATGAAAATGATGGACAAAAACGATAACTATTCATACCCACGAAATCTGTTCTAATCCGGAAAAGCCCTCCGGAATAAGGATATTTTTCAAGTTCTTCATTAGTAAGATCGAGCCGCGCAGAAGTAATGTACAGTTCATCCATTTGTCTCCCGCCAAATGTGCAGGATGTCACCTGCCCGGCAGGTACGGCAATCTCTGTCAGCCTTTCCCCGGTATCCGGATTCCATCTTGATACCTTATATCCTCCCCAATGCGCTATCCAGATCATACCCTCCGCATCTATCGTCATACCATCCGGAATGCCTTCGTCTTCCGGTATGGATACCGATATTTTCCGGTTTGTTATTGCTCCGGTATCCATAGAATAATCATACGACCATACTACATTTTCCGCACTGTCAATATAATACATAACACTG
Source organism: uncultured Eubacteriales bacterium (assembly GCA_964457875.1). Lineage (GTDB taxonomy): Bacteria > Bacillota > Clostridia > Acetivibrionales > CAYWGM01 > CAYWGM01. The sequence goes on from CAYWGM010000046.1 coordinate 4,742, forward strand.
TTATCAGGGTTCCAGGCAAGTCCATTCGACACGGAAACACCATCGATGACCTTTCTCACATTCAAATCGCAGTCAATGCAATATAGTCCGCCTTTATACCTTTCATTATGCATACTGAGGGAACCTGTCCAAAAACGGCCTGCAGGATCGCACTTCCCGTCGTTCAACCTGCTTCCCGGAAATTCTTCCGTTTGAGCGACCTTCCTGATATAGCCTTTTTTATCGATTAGGCATATCCCATTTTCAACTGCTGCTATGAACCCGCCGTTTTCCGTTAACGCAAGCGCACCTACCCTTTTATGGACATCGACGGCAATTTCATATTTCTTTTTAATAATGTCGTAAACATAGATATATCCGGCTTCAATATCGACCCAATAAAGAAGCTGCTGTTCATGATCCCAGCAAGGCCCTTCACCGAGAATATTTTTTACATCGGCAACCAACTCTAAAGTGCTCATATCTTAAACTCTTCAATAATATCTTCGTCAACCTCTATGGAGAGCCCGGCGCCGACAGGCAAATATAAATATCCATCCTTGACGGGCAAATCGGTTTTCGACAGTTTATCCCTGAAAATGTTAGGCGTCCTGTCAAGTTCCAGCAAGACGTCTTCAGGCGTCAGCGAAGGAGGAAAATGCGGCAGGGAGAAGGCACAATGGATACCTGCGGCCAAAGCCACCGCGCTTCCCCATATATGAGGAAAGCATTGGATGTTGTTAATCGAAGCCAACGTTGCAATTTTTCTAAATTCAGATATCCCTCCGGTCACACAACAATCAGGCTGGACTATATCAACAGCCCTGCAACCTAAGAGCTTGTTGAATCCATATCTGGTAAATTCAGCTTCACCGCCGGCAATAGGTATTTTTGTTCCGGCTTTCACCTGGAGGTATCCGTCAATATCTTCCGGAGGAACAGGTTCCTCAAACCAGAAGATATCATAATCTTCGATCTTATTTGCCAATCTTAAGGCACTGCTCGCGTTATACGCATGATTGGCGTCGATCATAAGAAGTGTCTTACTTCCGATTGCTTTTCTGATTTCTTTTATTATCATTGCATCGTCATTCACACCAAAACCGACCTTAATTTTTATTGCCTTGAATCCCTCTTCTAAATAATGGGTAGCTTCGCCGACAAGTTCATTAAGGATATCATCACATTTACGTCTGTATAAGCCTGTGGCATACGGCATGATCCTTGTTCGCGGCGTTCCGCCCAAAAGCTTGTAAACAGGCATTTTTAAAGCTTTTCCCTTTATATCCCACAAAGCTATATCGACTGCGCTGATTGCTTCCACGCTAAGTCCCTTTTGTCCATGATCGCGTAATTTGTTATACAGTTCTTCCCATATCACTTCACTGTCAAAAGGATCCCTTCCGATCAAAACCGGTTTATAAATATTGTCAATTATGGATTTATTAATAATCGCAGGACCGAAACATTCACCCCATCCCGTAATTTCCGTATCAGTTTCAATTTCTAAAAGCATTATGGTTCTGGAATTATACCAGGATTGTGAATAAGCAAATGCTTGCCCGCCTTCTAGCTCCTGATTTAAAACAATAGCCGCGATATTTTTAATAACCACTTGTTCATCTCCAATACAGCTATTCTTGTGGCGTATTGCCTATACGCCTGACAATCTGACGGCAATACTCATAAAATAAACCGACATCAACCGAGTAAGAGATATACCGTATCCCTTTCAACTTCCATTTTTGCGCATATTCAACTGTATCAGCAAAAGTTCCGATAGATTTGCCTGCTTTTTTTGCCTTTTCAATTATTCGCATCATTTTTTCTTCCACAAGAGGATGATCGATCTGCCCGGTATATCCTACAGACTGAGAAAGGTCATACGGACCGATAAATATAATATCGATACCCTCGACTTCCAGTATTTCATCGATTTTCTCTATAGCTTCCACACCTTCCAATTGGATGACGATCAGAATATCATCAGAATTTCTAAAATACTCATACCTGTTCACTGCCGAATATCCCGCAGCCCTGACAAATCTGCAAACCCCCCTCAATCCTTTGGGAGCAAATCTTACAGCTTTAATCACCGATTTTACATCCGAAGCCGAGGCTATTTGGGGTACTTGTATACCCAAAGCCCCGATATCCAAAACCTTTGAAATGATTTCACAACCCAGCCCCGGGACACGTACCACGGGAAGTATACATGCGCATTGAGCCGCCCTTATCAGATTCTGCAGACCTTCAACGCTTACCGGTCCATGTTCGAGGTCAAGTATGACAAAATCAAAACCCGCATACCCCGCAATCTCGACAAAGGCCGGGTCGGAAGTTTTCATGAAGGGACCTGTAACACATGTATCTTGTGATATCTTTTTTTTAAATTGCAGGATCATGTCATTCATATCTTTATCGATATTCTCTTTATATAATAATACTCTTCCAAGCTATATACTGAGCAATCCTTTCCGGTCCCGCTTTCCTTTATGCCGCCATGAGGCAGGTTGCAGGCATAAAGCGGCTCATTAACACATACAGTCCCATATTGAAGGCCTTCGGAAATTCTGAAGGCATTTGCAATATCTGTAGTAAAAAGATAGGACGCAAGACCATATTCAGTATTGTTTGCTTCTTTAATGATATCATCCATGTCTGTAAACTTGATCAATGGCATGACCGGACCGAATATTTCATCTTTATAGACGCCCATATCTTTAGTCACCCCGTCAAGTATGGTGGGAAGCAAATAAAAACCTTTTGGCATCCCATCCGGCCTATGTCCGCCATATATCAAACGTGCGCCTGCATCAACCGCTTCTTCTATGAGTTTCAATATTCGCTGCATACTCTCATTCGATATCACCGGTCCCATTTGCGCCCTATCTTCTCTTCCACTGCCCAATTTTATGCGTTGTGCATACTTTTTCACAGCAAATAAAAATCTGTCATACACTTTCTCATGCACAAACACCCTGTTGGGCGAGACACAAACTTGTCCGGCATTTGTGAATTTTAGACCTGTTAATGACCTTGCGGCCTCCTCGACATCCGCATCGTGCATGACTATAGCGGGTGCATTTCCTCCCAGTTCAAGCGAATATCTTTTAATAGAGTTAGATGATTCCTTGATAATCCCTCTTCCTGAATTACTGGAACCAATCAATGTTATCATTTTAATGATATTACTTTTATTAATTACCCCAGCTATCTCCCCGGTTGAACCGGCAAGGATATTGAACACACCGCCGGGAAAGCCTATTCTTTCAGCAACCTCGCCGATATACAGGGTTGCGAGCGGGGTTTTGCCAGACGGCTTCAGTATGCATGTACAGCCTGAGGCAAGAACCGGTCCAAGCTTATAACCGATATTAAGCAATGGGAAGTTCCATGCCAGATAACCGGCCACAACTCCTAAAGGCTGACGAATGATAATGTTTCTGAAACTGTTATCATAATCAGGTATCACAGAACCGCACAAACGTTTTGCTTCTTCCGGGAAATACCTCAGGCATTCCACCAGCATATTGAAATCATATAAAGCATTATCAATAGGTTTTCCTGTCTCAGCAATAAGAAGATCCAGTATTTTTTCTTTTTCATTCTCCAATGAATCCGCCAGTTTTGTAATCCATAGTTTTCTCTGGTTCAACGATAATGCGGACCACGATTTAAATGCTTCATCCGCGGATTTTATAGCTTCAACTGCCTGTTCGCCGCTGGCTCCATTTAACACCCCGGCAATTTCTTCGGTAGCCGGGTTGATAACTTGTATTTCGCAGCCCTGGCCGTCCACAGTTTTTCCATTTATATATTGCTTAAACATCCGAGAACCTCCCATATTGGCTTTTTCAGTTCCAGAACATGCTCCTGATCCTAAAACGCGACCGGAAGCCATACGCTCATCGGTGCAATGCCTCTATTATTCCATGCAAAATATGGAATGAGGGTAATGTCCACCATTTCCTTTTTTTGTTGATTGCATATTTCAAAATACAGATCGTTATTAGTATTGCCATCGGGAATAACATAACCCTTAGTCTTTATAATGCCCAATCCGCCAAGTAAATCAGTCTCATAACCATCTACGTACCGGCTGCGCGGAGATAGATAGACATCGGAGAGCCGGATATTTTCAGGAAGATCAATTTGTTCGAGACAATAAACCAATGGGCCCCTCATCACAGCCACCTGGTTTCTGGCTTCTTCCACTTTGGCGTTAGCTCTTATGAGCCGTGCCTCCATATGCAGATCCAGTTCTATTATATCGCCCGGATCAAATTTTCTGCTTATTTTGTGGTAACTGCCCGGAACAGGCCTTATCTGTAGTTTTTGCCGATTAATGGATATTTCCGCCCGTTTGGCCCATCCTGGTATTCTTAAATTAATGTTAAAAAGGTCATCAGGGATTTCCGATATTCTCAACCTGACCTTGCCATCCCACGGATAGAGAGATTCCTGTACCAGTTCCAGTTTATCGCCGTTTTCCAAAACAGTGCTGAGTACGCTGGCTCCGTACAGGTTGACCCAAAGACCCTTATTATTGATACTGTAAGCCCAACGGCTCATACCCATTACAGTCCTTGCGATTTGCGGAGGACAACAGAAGCATTTATGCGTCGTCCACCTTTCAAATGTATCATTTGACAGCAATTTCTGCTGCTGGCCATACCATCTTAAAGGATTCGTATAACGGAACTTCGTTCCATCAATTGTCTGCCCTGAAAGACCGCTGTTATACACGACAAGTTCCATATTGTCGGCGTATTTTGCATCGGCTGTGATATTCAGCATACGCCAGTTCCACATGGCATTTGCTATATTGGCGCACGTCTCGCAATAAGCCGTCGAATTATGCAGATTATACTCAAGGCCGAACGCTTCATGCACCGCATGGCCGCGTTCCGATATCCCTTTGTGCATTGATCCGATACCACCGTGAATATATAATCTTCGTTTTTGGATGTCTTTCCAAATCTTATCAAGCACCTTGAAAAGCGACATGTCGCCTGTTTCGCAAACAATATCTGCGGCGCCGGAATATAGATAAGCAGCAGTGACTCCATGTCCGACGGCCATTTCCTCATCTTTGAACGGCACCCCGTCCTGATTCTGATCACCGCCTGAAATCGGCACACCTGTGTTGTTTACATATTCAAAATCAACAGCTCCCGTTCCTCTGCTATCTATGAATAAACGTGACAGCTTCAGATATTTATCATTTTTTGTTATCCTGTACAGATCGACAAGACCCATGATATGCGATGGATTCCATCCGAAATGCGACGCTTTTATCGGTTCTTCCGAAAATTCACGATATAAGCAGTCAGCAGCTTTTATCGCAATATTAAAAAACACATCGGTACCCGTAAGTTTTTTATGAACACACGCTGCGGTAAAGAGATGCCCGAAATTATAATCCTCATGATAAATCCTATCGGTGAATCGGTTCAATTTATCGATTTGAATACTTGTATGTATATAACCATCGATATCCTGTGCTTTGGCAATAATTCCGATCGTACTGTCGATGTATTCTTTAATCTTGTCGTTCCCTGACCTTGCCCACATGTATGTCATTGCTTCAATCAGCTTATAACAATCCCCATCGCTCCAATATGTACCCGGGCCGCTTCCATCCTTCAATCCTGCCGCTATGTAAAAAGGAGTAAAACTGGCAGAATTCGAAGGCTCGCTCATAATAGAAAACAAAACCGGAATTGTATTATCGATACAATATCGCTCGCGTATTTTCCAAAATCCGGATACCCATTTTACGTCGTCATATTCAAGCTCGTTTAGCATTTTCTCGTTATGAGAAGCATTTTTCATTTACATTTTTCTCCTTAACATAACGTTTTTTGCAGAGCAGATTGCTTTAGTTTCTATATAATAACACCATAAACCGGATTATTAAATGCAGAATTAAATGAAAATGATGGACTAAAACGTTATCGTTTAATATAATTATATTAATTCGCAAGTATATCATCAATTTCTTGGAGGATATGCGCAGATGCACGTATTATTTGCAGGTATTACCCCCCATCGCAGATCATTGGTGAAAATGCATACTCATACGGTATGGGAAATCAATTACTATTTCATCGGTTCTGGAATAATTACCATGGGAGACAATGTTATTGAATTCCAGCCGAAAGACATTATATGTCAGCCTCCGAATATCCCCCATTCCAAATATTCCGAGGATGGATTCAGAAATATTTTCATCCATATTGCAGACTTCATCAGCCCGTTTCAAGATATGCCCCGATTCAAGGACAATAACAGCAAAGATTTTTATAATATTATTATGCAGCTTTACCGTGAATTCCACATTAAACAAAACAACTGGAAAGGGATTGTAGACCATTTATTAGGAGTATTGTACCAATATATGATCGCATGGAATTACATCCCGCAGAAAAATCCGCTTGTAGAGGAATTTGAGGGGGTATTGGTATCAAACATCGCGAATACCAATTTTAAAATTAATCAATATATGAACCAAATACCTATGTCATCTGATCATTTCCGAAAACTCTTCAAGAAAGAGACAGGTCAAACACCTATCGAATACCTGATTAACAGGAGAATTGATTATGCCAAACAACTTCTCGATTCAAGGTATATGTCGACTATGAGGGTTAAAGAAATAGCTGCAATGACCGGTTTTGACGACCCCTATTATTTTTCACGCCTTTTTAAGAAAATAACAGGAAAAAGCCCGACTATATGGGAAAAAGACTCCTAACATAATAATTAGCTGGATATCAGTAGATACAAACGCGTATGAGGAGGTAATCAAAAAACCCTGCATTTTTTCATATTGCAGGGTTTTAAACTGGTGAGCCATCGGAGACTCGAACTCCGGACACCTTGATTAAAAGTCAAGTG
>CAYWGM010000047.1:0-6517 GCA_964457875.1 uncultured Eubacteriales bacterium
GGCGGTTTCATGAATGGCGTCCAGAATCATTTCTTCTTTCCAGCCGGCGGCGACCTGCTTCATATATGCCAGTTCTTCATCTGTCAGGGGCTCCTTTAAGGCCTTGTCCAAATTTTGGAGCATGAAGCGCAAATGCCAAATATCACCGGGAGGGACAAGAGTATCCGCCCCCTTATAGAAAGCATATTTCATCCCTAAAAGGCCCAGGCGGTCTTCCTCCGCGCTATCCGGAAAATTGGTCTTGCACCAGGACTTGGGAAACACCTTCTTCTCATCTCCGCGGTATTTCCTTTGAGCAAGGACCTTTAGCGCCAACAGCCCTATATTCCCTTGCTCCGCAATTTGTGCGATTTTATCTCCCCATCCCGTATTCAGCCCCATGACCCAGTTCATGGGATAAAGTATCGATTCAAAGTCAAAGCGGCGGCATATCTCCACAGCAATCTTCTCACTATGGGCGGAAAATCCGATATGGCGGATGATACCCTCCTCCTTGGCCTTAAGGACCACATTCATTACGCCGTCGGTTGCAAAAGCCTGTTCCGCATCATCCGGAGTCTGCATGGCATGCAGCTGATACACATCGAAATAATCGGCCCGGAGCAGCTTCAAGGAGTCATCCATCTCCCTTTTTGCGTCCTCTCCTTTTCGCTGAGTAGTCTTGCAGGCAAGAAATACATTGCTGCGATAAGGCTCAAGAGCCGGTCCGAGCATGGCCTGCGCATTGCCGTAGCTCGGCGCCACATCGAAGTAATTAACGCCCTGATCCACGGCTTCCTTCACCCAGCCGGCAGATTCCTCCTCTGTGGCATCCTTGACGATTATTCCGCCGAAAACCACACAGCTTACTTGCAAACCGGTTTTGCCCAACAGCCGATATACCATTTTCTCTCCTTTTTAGTTTTATGTGCATATCTCATATTAAAATATGCATAAAAACCGGATTTTTGCATTCACCTTGTTGCCTCGACTAAATCCACCAATCCGCTGCCAATTGTAAGAGTAACGCCGTCATTAACCTGAAGCGCAGCGAATAGCACGACGACGCTATTTAACTTAATTATGGCGCCAGACGCTAAAGTATAATCTGTTGTACCGATTCTGATAATGGCCGGGGAATCGGTTGTCGCTGCCGTTAACTGTGTTATGGTTCCACTCGCTGTTGTAATTGTTCTGGTTATGATGGCATTGGTCACCAATCCGTTTGCAATCGTAAGGGCTGCTTGGTCTCCTGCCCTTAGATCAGCAAACTGAGCTGAATTACCATTGATCGTAAATAGCGCGGTTGCAGCCGTTAAGTATTTTGTGCCTCCAAATGCAATCTCAGCAAGAGATGTCGGAGTCGCTGCCGTTAGCTGCGTAATGCTTCCGCTGACTGTTGTACTGATTCTGGTAACATCAACATTTGTTACAAGTCCTTCGCTGATCTTCAGTACAGCGGTATCGCCCACCACCAGGCTTGCAAAAGCTGCTGCGGCATTGTCGATTTTTATTATTGCATCGGATGTCAGCTGATATTCGGTACTATTAATTGTGATCTTAGCCGGAGTTGTGCCTGTCGCTGCGGCAAGCGCTGATATAGACCCGGATACCATGATATCTTCTTGATCTTCTTGCTTATTGTCGTCTTTCAGTTTTTCTAAAAGATAGTCGGCCCTTCCCATCATAACAGCAGCCTCTATGCGTTTGACTGCCTGGTTTGGCCTGAACGTGCTATCTCCGTAACCCGTTATCAGCTTCTTATCCACGGCGACATATACATAGCCGACCTTGTCAGCCGGTATAAACTTTGCATCGTTGAAAGATAGCGGCTGATCCATTGATGTCAGCGCGATGGCTTCATAACCAAGCACTTTGACCAATAAAACTGCTATATCAAGCCTCGTTGCCCGATCAAGCGGATAGAAGTTTTCATTGTTCTTAATATGTCCCAACTGAACAAGCATAGCGACCGAAGGCTTTGCCCATGAGGCTATGTCCCCCTTGTCGGGTATGCTGTTCAAGAGGCTGTCGACTGCAGCTGAAGATAATGCATTTGCTTCGTCATCCTTCTCAATCAAGCGAATTGCTGATACAGCTGCTTCCTGTTGGGTGATTTTAGCACCTGGTGCAAATATCTTATAGCCCAATCCAACGAATATGCCTTTGTTTATGGCATTGCCTGCATCGTTTGAAGCCCATCCATATCCCTTCATGTCGGAAAACTTTTCAAAACCTTTTGGGTTATCATTTCCGGCAAATGCGGGCACTGCTAAAGAGAAAATCACTGTCAAAACTAAAATAAGTGCAGTCAATCGTTTTGTTCTCATACGTAATTCCACTCCTTAATTAAAATAAAATTATAGATGGTCGATTGCTCAACTCAACTAATATATAATTCGTTTGTTTTTGTAATTTTTTGGGGTGATTCCGTATGGAATAGGGCGGTAGAGGGTAAAGGGCCATCATATCTACTTTACCCACAGGAAAAGAGTATTTCCCCCTGTTTAGTGCACTTCCGCAACGGGAAAATGTTCAGCCAACGCATCAGCCTGCCTCTTCTTCATCTCTATCTCCGAGGAATCTGAACTGTGAATTGTAAAGGTTGTAATATTGACCTTTAAGCTTCAGAAGCTCTTCATGATTACCCTGTTCCACTATCTTTCCATCTTCTATCACGAAAATCCTGTCGGCATTTCTTATTGTCGATAGCCTATGCGCTATTACAAACGACGTCCTGCCTTTGAGGACCTTTTTAATACCCTTCTGTACAAGCTTTTCGGTGTGAGTGTCGATGCTGGCCGTAGCTTCGTCAAGTATGAGTATCCGCGGATCCGCGAGCAGGGTCCTTGCCAGGGCGATAAGCTGCCTCTGGCCTACTGACAGGCGTATTCCTCTTTCATTTACCTCCGTATCGTAACCCTTTTCAAAATTCATTATAAAATCATGGGCATGGACTGCTTTTGCGGCAGCTATTATCTCTTCATCAGAAGCATCGATATTGCCGTATTGCATATTTTCCTTAATAGTAGCAGAAAAAAGGAATGTATCCTGCGGCATCGTTCCTATCTGGCTTCTCAGGCATTCAAGCACCACATCGTTCACATTGCACCCGTCGATCAGGACATGACCGGAAGTAACCTCGTAGAAACGGTTGACAAGATTGACAATAGTAGTCTTGCCCGCTCCGGTGGAACCGACCAGAGCTATCGTCTCGCCCGCTTTGACATGGAAGCTGACATCGTTCAAGACCTTCTGCTCCGCCTCGTAACCGAAGAAGACCCTGTCGAAGATGACCTCACCCTTGATAGGAGGCAGTATTTTTGCATCCGGCCTATCCTTAATGTCCGGCTCTATATCGAGTACTTCAAATATCCTGTCTGCCCCCGACATATTTGTAATCAGCTGGTTATAAAAATTGCTTATATTCATTATGGGCTGCCAGAACATGGACACATAGCCGGTGAACGCAATCAGGAGGCCTGTCGTGATAGTTCCGGTATTGATCAGACTGACGCCGAACCAGAAAACCAGGATATTCCCCAGCCCCCACGAAAAATCTACAATAGGCCAAAACCAGTCATTCATCCTGACAGCCCTTATAAATGAATTCCTCCATTCCCTGAGCAGACCCAGGAATACCCCGCTTGTGTCATTTTCGGCGGCAAAGCTTTGTACTACACGTATGCCTGATAGATCCTCGTGCGTAAAGGCATTCAGATTGGAATTCTTTTTCCTGTATATCTGCCATCTCCTTCTTGAGATAGTCATGATCAGAAACATAACTATCATCATCATCGGTAAGGTTATGAATGCCACCAGGGCAAGGCGGTAATTCAGCAGCAGCATTATAACAAGTACAGCAATGATCTTCGTGAATTCCGGTATAAGGCTTGTAATACTGTTGGTGAATAGATCGCTGAGCGAATTTACATCGCCGATGATACGCGCCAGTATCTTACCCACCGGCCTGCTGTCGAAAAATGAGAACGACAGCTTCTGAATGTGTGTGTAAAGCTGCTGGCGGATGGTGAGCAAAATGTTATTCGATACCTTGCCCATTATGATAATCCTGAAATGTGAGCATATCATCGACATGCCATTCAGGATGACCATCCCCGCTCCGAGTATGAGCAGCTCCCGTCCTTTGCCGAACTTGATGAAGCTATCGATCCCGATCTTTAATAAATACGGGTTGAGCAGGTCAACTGAAATCACAACAGCTATCAAGGCCAGAGTCTGTATGATCTGACGGCTATGAGGCTTGAGGTACGTGAACAGTCTCCTGATTATCTGTATATTAAGATTTTCCTTTAATTTTTCATCTTCTTTAAAACTGTTGAATGCCATTATACCACCTCCTCTTCCGCCAATGAATCCACATATTCTGAATCCACATATTCTGAATCCGCATAATCCCGGTATTGTCCGCAATACGTGTTATAGTACCTGCCCTTCAAGGCAATCAATTTGTCATGGGTACCCCTTTCGATTATCCGTCCGCCTTCGAAATAGAGTATCTCATCGGCATTTCTTACGGTTGAGACACGGTGGGCGATCACAAACCTCGTAATGCCTTTCCTTTGCTCCATCGCCTTTTGAATCACATATTCCGTCTCCATGTCCAGGGATGAAGTAGAATCGTCCATGATGAGCACCTTCGAATTTCTGGCCAGCGCCCTTGCAATCGAGATCCTCTGCTTCTGACCGCCTGAAAGGCCGATGCCGCGCTCGCCTATTACCGTTTTATATCCGTCCGGCATCTGGGAAACGAATTCGTCAACCATTGCATCCCTGACTGCACTTTTGAATTCCTCCTGTGTAACTTCTCCGGCCCCGAACTTAATATTATCCTCGACCGTATCCGAGAACAGGAAGGTATCCTGCATCACGACCGAAATGCTCTTCCTCAGCACCGAAAGGTCCATGTCCCTGACATCGACACCGTCAAGATAGACATGCCCGGAAGAACAATCATAATATCTTCCTATAAGGTTTGTCAGCGAACTTTTGCCCGCCCCGGTCATACCCATGATGGCAATAGTGCTGCCGGGCTTCGCATTGATATCGACGCCTTTGAGTATGGTCGTACCGTTCAGGTCAAAACTGACATCCTTAAAAACGACATGACCGTTTATATGATCCGGGTTGACAGGCCTATCCGGGCTGCTTACCGACGGCTGTTCGGCGAATATGTTTTCGATTTTCTTCAGCGATGCGCGGCACTGCGCCAGTACGCTGGTCAGCCAGCCCATCAATCGCATCGGCCAGATCAGCATGAAGACATAATTGCTGAAAGCTACCAACGTTCCAAGCGTTATTTCTTTGCCTATCACAAGATAGCCGCCTGCGCTGATCACCAATACCAATACGATATTCGACAGGAACTCGATCGGCGGATAGTATCTGGCTAAGGTCTCAGCCTGCTCGAAATTGATCTGATAATTTTTCCGGTTTTGCAGAAGGAACTTGCGGATCTCGTGTTTTTCCATCCCAAGAGCCTTCACAAGCCTTACTCCGGCGATATTCTGCTGGGCTATCGTATTAAGGACAGCCCTTTGATCGCTTATCTTTTCATACGACTTTCCTATGCTCTTCTGCAACTTCATTGCGAGAATTTCTATCAACGGCATTGTCACAAGGCAAATGAGCGCCAGTTTCCAATTAAGCGTGAAAAGTATAGCGGTAGCGATAATAAAATAAACGGCCTGTTCGATGAACAGCATCAAGCCAAAGCATAACGCGTTCATGACGTTCTCGGTGTCCTCCTTGATCCTTGACATCAGCTCTCCTGTATTATTTTGATCGAAAAACGAGAAGGAAAGCTTTTGTATATGGTCGAACAAAGCCTTTCTAAGATCCACTATCACTTTACTGCTGGCCAGGTCAAAACCATAACCCCTGATGTAGCCAAGAACGGCACGGCTCACAGTGATGACGGCCAGCATCAACAGGGCTGTCCTGAGGTATGGCATATCGCCTTTAGTGACGGTTCTGTCTATTATCTGGCCTATAATATATGGATTGAACATATCCAAAACAATGCCGGTCAGCATTGCGCCTATCGCAATACTATATATGATCCAATGTTTTCTTAATAATTTCAGTAGTCTTTTCAATACTATCCCCCCTGATGCAGTTAAGCTAAAGAATATAAGCTACAGGGATAACCCGGCCTTGTCTTCCATGCCTTAGCCTTGTCTTGCATGTCTTGTTTTTTTTAGTCTTTGCGATATTTTAATAGACAGTTAACAAGGACAGAACAAGGAGGGGTCATCATATGAAACAAAAACATCGGCTATTACTCCGACAGAATCAGAACCTGCAATTTGTTTCACCGGATTACCTCCTTCCTCAAAATAGAGTAATAAGCGGTTAATGAACTTACTATTTTGGTATATTATTACATAGAATTGTCTATTCGTCAATATGTTTCGCAAGATTTCCTGCAATATTTAAAACCATATCCAAAGCATCCCGCACATCTCCCCACACCCTGCCGTAATCATTGTTGACGCCGATAACCACAGAGTTTGTT
>CAYWGM010000047.1:6617-11378 GCA_964457875.1 uncultured Eubacteriales bacterium
TTTCTCGTCAATAAAAATGTTACTATATCATAACATTGCGATTCTATTATCCCTAAAGTAAAAGCGATTATTCATTGCATGTTACATTTCTATAACACCAATAACTACTTTTATTTCGAATATTATACTTGCTATCTCTTCAATATATTTGGAATATATGACTTGCATATTTCCTAAAGGTGTCGAATTCATCTTGTTGCCTCAATTCTGATAGAAAAGTACAATAATATAACGTATAATTAATATCATATTGCTGATAAAGCCCGGTATTGCAAGTTTTACTGGAGGGCACGAACATGAAAATACTAAAAAGCATAGCAATTATGACTCTGGCAGTATTTATGCTCGTAACTGTCGGCTGCGGCCAAGCCGATCCAGAAGGGAAAGACACCCGGGGCCAGTTATCGCAAGCATCAGATTCATCCGATACATACGATATATCCGGCACATCGCAGCGATCCCATGAAAAAATAGTGATCGAACCGCCGGAGGAGAAAAAATCCGATATACAAAAAATCAGCGAAACACTTGCGGAAGGTAAAATCGACAAGAAAACCGCTGTTCTTCTGACCATACAGGCAGTACATGAAAAGGACAAACTGCCTGACGAATATAAAAGCGATGAAGGCGCTGAGTTCCCGGAAAACCTGATGGCTGAATACCATTGGATCAGCAATAATCTCGATACGCTTACAGCCGATGAAAAGAAAGCCCTTGAGCCTTACATCCTTCCGCCGGATAACGATAATAGCTTCTTTAATCCAAAGAACCAGGTTAAAAAGGTGAGTTTGACCGATATCATCGACATTTTATTTGGCGTCAGAAAAGTGGCGGCGGCGGATAACAATTGGAAAGAGATCCATTTCAGTGCGCCGGGCAAGCCTGTAGCAGCAATAATCCATTATTATATGGATACTTCAGATCCTGACGCCGTCAATGATTTGCTCGAGCATGAAGCCAGGCTGGTGGAAAAGGCTTTTAAAGACGCCTGGCCGAAATTCAAGGAATTACTGCAAAGCGAACCCGGTCAAACCATCAATGTCTATGTGGGTATTGCCAACCTGGGAGAGAATGTTTTAGGCACTACCCAGCCGTCCACATACACGGTCATGCTTGCGCCTGCGCTGGAAGAAAGATTATTAAAATCAACAGCGGCGCATGAATTGTTCCATTGCTTCCAGACCGGTATGGGACTTGCGGAGGGGGACATCCCGGATGATAAGTTGTGGCTGCTGGATGCGACAGCCGTCTGGTCCGAGAACTTTATTTATTCCGACTACAACTGTGAACACCAGCACCTGACAAGTTTTTTTAATAATCTGGATAATCAGTTGATTGCCGGTTTCAAACGTTACGGCGGCTATATGTTTTTCTATTTCCTCGATGCCTATCTGCAGGATAAAAGCAGTGTCCCCAATGCCCTAAAAAAGGCGAAGACAACATCCGTCAATTATATACTGCCGGAGCTTGTCGCGGATTTCAACGCGGCCTATTATCTGTTTGCAGGATATAATTATAACGAAGTTCCAATGAAGTTTTACAAGGATACGCCACCCTTCCCGGATATCAAACCGGATAAGATCACAAGCTTCATAAATGACGCAGCATCGTATGACATACCAGTAAGCCTTGAGGGAGGCGCCATGCGGTACGATCTTTTAGACTTCATCGATGACATCAATGCGGTCGTGGACATTGAATTCAAGTTTGCCGCCTTTGAGGAAAAAGAATATGGTCGCAGGGCTTTAATAAAAATCGCAGGTGAATGGCATGAGGAGGACTGGTCGGGGATCAATCGCCGTAAATTCTGCAGGAATGAACCTTCAGAGAATGTGGAACAGATCGTGCTGATTCACTCCGTAGCTGATTTGAAGGGATCGCTCAATTACACTTATTTTTTGCTCACCAGCGATGCCTGTGACAATTCCTTCAATGGAAGCATCAATATTAATGTGAATCTTACCGGGCCTGAGAGCATACGAGTAAAAACTGATTATATCACCAGAGAAGAAGTGAAATTCGATGCGGACGAAAATTGTTACATCGTTAAAAAACGGCAGATCGATTATTCGGAGGCTCTCGGACTTAATACCAGGTTTATCGTCGGCCCGGAATGGAATGAAATCGACCTTGGCGCCATAGGATCGTCATTTTTTGCATCCGGTCATCTATTTGAAGAATACGAAACAGAGACGTATAGAAAAATCACCGGAAACGCCGAAGAAGGGTATACAATCCTATTGAATCCTGATACCAATAACAAAGCCTGGGTCACCACAATTTCGAAAATGTTGATTCTTGGAACTACCTATGTACAAATGGAAAAAACTGATGGGATGAACCTTTATTTTGGCGATATAGAGGTCGAACCTTCAGAAATTAACGGAAAGAGACTGAAAGGCACCCGCACGATGAATGTGAATGGCGCCTACGGAAGCGGTACCGGCATATTGGAGTTTGATTATAAGCTGCCATGATTACGGGACCACATTGCCGTAGCTCGGCTTCCTTCACCCAGCCGGCAGATTCCTCCTCTGTGGCATGTTTGACGATTATTCCGCCGAAAACCACACAGCTTACTTTTTATGCAGTAATTATTAGTCTAGCTGGCCAATTTTTCAGGTAATGGGACAAATATATGTCATATATTCCCAGTTATGTATGAATATACAGTTTTATGTGCATATCTCATATTAAAATATGCATAAAAACCGGATTTTTACATTTTAGAGCGCCCATTACTTGATATTTTGACCAATAGCCCATAGATTATTATAGAATAATTATCCCATCTTATAAATACCACCATCAGGCTGTCCGGTATAGGTGATGGAAGCCACTGCAGCATTTGAGCTCCTGCAGGATATTAAATTACTTTAATAAAGGAATGATATCTTCTGTTATCTCTTCAATATATCTGGAATATATGGCTTGCATACTTTCAGGCACCTTTTTCCGATCGCACGGTATTACCGCGCTTACCGCTCCTATCGCTCCTATCGCTCCTGCCTCTCCTATCGCTTCTGCCTCTCCTATCGCTCCTATCGCCGCCGCCTTATCGCCAGGAATCCTAAAACCGCTGAAATGGTAGCATATCAGCCTGTGCCCGTTAAAAAATATTGCGCCGTCTTCAGTATCAGCGTTGCTTCTTTTTCTTATGCTCCATGGACCCGCATTTATTCCCCGGTTATGAGAAATCTTGATATCCGGGCATATCTCGGTGAAATGATCAAGATACTTCTGGTCGGACCATCGGTCATCTTCATATATATCATAACACCAGTGCATACACTTCCTTTTCCACCACCTCAGGCACTTTACACCGCCATCATCCCTTCTGAAGCCGATCAGACCTCCCGAGTAAAGCCCCACTTTGTTTGTCCATCCGGGACCGAGCCGTAATGGTGTCAAATATACCGGTCCCGATCCCCATTCATCAAATACGGCCTTTATGTCATCAAAGAAGAACAGATCGGCATCTATATACAGCATCGTCTTTAAAGCATAATTATTTGCAAACAGGTAACTGATAAAGACAGATTTTAAAGTCCAGCAAAATTCATGTATCTTTCTTTGCTTTTCAATCTTTGCCAATTTTTTATTACGGATATTACCCAGACTGATGATCGTCGCGTTGTCAAGATTCATTTTGCCGAGGATCCCGCATGCCGTATCGTCAACACAGCATATCCACAGGTGAAATTTACCTGCATGGCGCTTTAATGAATTATGCAAAGCCAGCCCTTGCGCAAGGTAGTCCCTGCTCAGGACAGTACACAATTGATGGCGATCCTTGCCGCTTTCCTGATTTAGTCTGAGATTATAGTAATTACGGATCAATTTTTTTAAAGGCCTGTCTTCGATGTAGAAATCATTTATTATGCTGTTTATTTGTTTTACGACATCTTTACAGGCATATATGTAAGGTAGATATATCCACCTTATCACATCGCCGGATAGATCGACCATATAGCTGCAAAGGTCAAATTCGTTGCCGTCATAATACCGGAAACCGTAAGAATGATATAATATCAGTTTTTGGCCGTCAATAAGGATATCATCATTAATATCATCATTGATTTTACTTACCCTGCATCCATGGACAATATAAGGGTTAAGGTTGACTCCGATATTTTTTATAACTCCTACGTTCCGGAATCTTTCAAGCCAGTCGCTGATATACAATTGATCGCTCCATAAACCATTTTCATGCTTATCGTAGCACCACTCGATCAGCTTGTTCCTTAACCATTCAAGCGACTGAACACCGTTCGCGTCCCTTCTAAAACCCATGAAGCCGGTGTTATATCTTCCGTATCGGCGTATTTTTCGTATTCCATCTCCTCTCCACCTCTCTTCGGTGAGCAGTATGGAATGTCCGTCCCACTCGTCAAATATGGGCTCCGGATCAGAGTAAAAGTATGTGTCGCCGTCCAGCCAGACGATATGGTCCGCATGCCGGAAATGGCTCAGAGTATAGAGCATGACAGAGGCTTTTGAGGTCCAGATATACTCCTTGTCGCTGCGTGTTTGTTTAACCTCCTGCAGCAGGCTGTCTTCCGACTCTACAGCGGAGAGGGGAATGATTGTCGCATTATTAAGGTCCATCCGTTCAAAAAGCTCTTTTACCTCATCATGCAGGCAAAAAATGAAAAAGTGAAAGTCCTTATCCCAGCGCAAAAGGGATTTATACAGCAGTAATCCCTTGTAGGCATAACTTTTACTGAATGTTGAACAGTAGTAATGGGTTGAGCAGTAGCA
>CAYWGM010000048.1:0-11348 GCA_964457875.1 uncultured Eubacteriales bacterium
ATATCGGCAACATCATCGGCTTAAGAATCGCAGACGCCGACCCGGCTGATACCACTGTTACCGAGCACGATGCATGATTTCACAAAAATGGTGAATTTCGTTGTAATGCAAAAATGAACATGCTACAATTCTATTGATTTGGAAATAATAAAACGGTTATCCAATATCGTTAAGAACCTGAGGTTTATGGCATGAACAGTAAATCAGATTTGATGGATAAATACAACTTTTGGATGGGGAATGACTATTTTGATGACTTGACAAAAAAGGAGCTTCTGGCTATAAAAGACCGCCACGCCGAGATAGAGGACCGGTTCTTCAGAGAGCTCGAATTCGGTACCGGCGGTATGAGAGGCATGCTTGGCGCCGGGACAAACCGTATGAACATCTATACTGTCAGAAAGGTAACACAGGGATTATCGGATTATATAATTAAAAGATCTGGTAAAAAAGAAATCGGCAGGGGCGTCGTAATTGCTTACGATTGCCGCCGCATGTCGTATGATTTTGCTGTTGAAGCTGCAAAAGTCCTTGCAGGTAACGGAATCAAAGTCTTTCTTTTTGATGAATTGAAGCCGACGCCCGAGCTGTCTTTTGCGGTCAGACATCTTGGAACCGTAGGCGGTATCGTTATTACGGCAAGCCATAACCCAAAGGAATATAACGGGTACAAAGTGTACGGCGAGGATGGCGCACAACTATCGGTCGATGATTCCGCCGATCTTGAAAGATTCATATATGCGATCGACGATATTTCAAAAGTAAATTTGATGGAAGAATCTGATTTAAGAAAATCAGGCATGCTTGTTGACATCGGGAAAGAGGTGGATGACGAGTATATATCGCGGCTAAAGTCACTTTCCATATATCCCGGAACAGGCGAAATTGATGAAGATGCAAAAGCTTTAAAAATTGTATATACGCCATTGCATGGGGCAGGCAGCAAACCGGTCATGAGATTGCTACGCGAATCTGGATTCTTAAATGTTTCCATTGTCAGGGAACAGCAATCGCCTGATCCTGAATTTTCAACAGTAGTAACGCCAAATCCTGAAGATATTGCTTCATTTGGGCTTGCGATCGATCTTGCAAAGAAGAATAATGCAGAATTGATCTTAGGTACCGATCCTGACAGCGACAGACTTGGCGTAATGATAAAAAATCCGGAAAACGAATATGTACCACTATCCGGAAATCAAATTGGTTGCCTGCTGACCGATTATATACTGGCCGGCAGGATGGCGCATGATAAGCTGCCGTCCGGATCATTCATAATCAAGACGGTGGTGACTACGGAACTCGCGCGGATAATAGCTGAGAGTTACAGCGTCGAAGTCGTCGAGGTACTGACGGGATTCAAATTCATAGGCGAAAAAATAAGGCAGCTTGACGAATTGGGCAGCAAGAAGTTCATCTTCGGATTTGAAGAAAGCATCGGCTTTCTTACAGGTACTTATGTAAGGGATAAAGACGGCGTTTCCACCGCCTTGATGGTTTGTGAAATGGCCGCGTGGTACCGCATGAAGGGAATTTCACTATATGAGGCATTACAGCGGTTATTCGCCAAATACGGCTATTCATACAACAATACAATAAACAAATACCTGCCGAATGATATGAATGGCATCGCAATAATCGAGGATTCCATGAAAAGGCTCAGAGATGCCTGGTCGGGCTATTTTGAGTATTTGGACGTCAAAACCGTACGCGATTACGCATCTGGTGAAAAGCATAATCTCGCGACAGGCACAAGCACCCCTCTGGGATTGCCTCGGTCAAATGTGCTGTACTTTGAGTTTGAGAATGATAGTTGGGTATGTTTCCGCCCTTCCGGCACCGAACCAAAGATAAAGGTTTATTACGAAATAATCTGTAAATCAGGGCAAGACGCTTATAGGGGTTTCAAATGCCTCGATGCGGCCGTTAAATCCATAATTGCCAAGCTGTTTTAACACCTGCCGGTATGATATAATAATCGAGTCATGTCTGAAAATAAATTTGTACATTTGCATGTGCACACCGAATATAGCCTTCTTGACGGCGCCAACCGTATTACCGACTTGATCGGTCGGGCATGCGAGTTCGGCATGAAAAGCGTTGCTATAACAGATCACGGCGTCATGTACGGCGTTGTCGATTTTTATAAGGAAGCTGTCAGGCAAGGTATAAAGCCCATTATCGGATGCGAGGTCTATACCGCCAAAAGGACCAGATTTGACAAACAATCCGGGGTGGACTCCGATCAGGGGCATCTTGTCTTGCTTGCAAAAAACAATAAAGGTTATAAGAACCTTATGAGGCTGGTTACATTAGGGTTTACAGAAGGATTCTATTATAAGCCGCGCGTGGATTTAGATATTCTAAGCCAATATTCCGAAGGATTGATTGCCCTGAGTGCATGCCTTGCCGGCGATATCCCCACAGCATTGCTTGAAGGCGACCACGAAAAGGCAAAAAACATAGCAGTAAGATACCGCGATATATTCGGAACGGGGAATTTTTATCTGGAGCTGCAGATGAATGGAATTCCGGAACAGAACCTGGCAAACCAGGGTTTGATCAAGCTTTCAGCAGAACTGGGCATACCGCTTATCGCGACCAATGACGCGCATTATCTGACGCGCGAGGATGCCGGTGCGCATGATGTGTTGCTTTGCATCCAGACCGGCAAGAAGAAGAATGATGAGGACAGGATGAGGTTTACCTCAAACGAGGTCTATTTCAAGTCGGGCGATGAAATGTGGGAATTATTTGAAAAATTCCCGCAAGCGCTGGAAAATACGCTGCTTGTCTCTGAACAGTGCAATGTAGATATTGAATTTGAAAAAGTACGCCTGCCTGAATTTAAAGTACCTGACGGTTCCGGTTCATATGACTATCTTAAAAGCCTGTGTCGGGAAGGTCTGATAAGGCATTGCGGTCCGGATATACCGGCGGAAAAAGAATCCAGGCTTGAATACGAACTGTCTGTTATCGAGCAGATGGGGTATGTGGATTATTACCTTATCGTATGGGATTTCATACATTATGCAAGGCAAAACGGCATAATGGTAGGACCGGGCAGGGGGTCGGGGGCCGGCAGTTATGTCGCCTATTGCCTTGGAATCACCAATATCGATTCCATCAAGTACAATCTTCTATTCGAAAGATTTCTGAATCCCGAGCGGATAAGCATGCCGGATTTTGATATTGATTTTTGTTATGAACGGCGTCAGGAAGTCATCGATTATGTCGTGGGCAAATACGGTAAGGATAAAGTCGCCCAAATCATCACATTCGGTTCGATGGCTGCGAGGGCTGCCATCCGGGATGTCGGAAGGGCTCTTGACATACCGTACGGGGAGGTCGATCAGGTTGCCAAGATGGTGCCCTACCAGATAGGGATGAGCATCGATAAGGCCATCGAAATAAATCCTGAGCTTAAATCAAGATATGAAAATGATAGTACCATAAAGGAAATGATAGATACTGCAAGGATGCTCGAAGGAATGCCGCGTCATGCGTCCATGCATGCGGCAGGAGTAGTCGTATCAAGGGATCCGGTGGTCGAACATGTACCTCTGCAGGTTAGTGAGAACTCGATAATCACGCAGTTTCCCATGGCTACACTGGAAGAACTCGGATTATTAAAAATCGACTTTCTCGGACTAAGGACGCTAACTGTAATACGGGACGCCCTGGATCTGTTGAAGCACTATCATGGATTAAATATTGATTTTGATTCCATGGAAATGGATGATCCTGAAGTTTTCAAGCTTATCGGGGAAGGAAGGACTTCCGGTGTGTTCCAGCTCGAGAGCCCGGGCATGACGCAATTCATGAAGGAATTAAAACCGTCGTCTTTTGAAGACATTATAGCTGGCATATCCTTATACAGACCCGGACCGATGGACCAGATACCCAGATATCTGAAAAATAAAGGCAATCCCGGAAATATCCGTTATGCGCACCCGCTTCTTGAGAATATCCTCAACGTTACATACGGCTGTATGGTCTACCAGGAGCAGGTTATGCAGGTAGTCCGTGAACTTGCCGGTTATTCGATGGGAAGGGCCGACCTTGTGCGCAGGGCTATGTCCAAGAAAAAGACCGAAGTGATGCAGCAGGAGAGGAAGAACTTCATCCATGGAATAGTCGATGAAAATGGGAATGTAGTTGTAAAGGGCGCCGTGAGGAGCGGAGTAAGCGAAACGATAGCCAACCTCATCTTTGACGAAATGCTCGATTTCGCAAGCTATGCGTTCAATAAATCGCATGCTGCTGCCTACGCGGTGGTAGCGTACCAGACCGCATGGCTTAAACATTATTACCCTCTTGAATTTATGGCCGCCACGCTCAACAGCTTTCTCGGAAGCGGCGATAAAGTCGCGCAGTATGTGCATGAATGCAAGTCTATGGGGATCATGATACTCCCGCCCGATATCAATGAAAGCCAGGTCAGGTTTTCGGTCTCAAACGGCAGGATAAGGTTCGGATTGGCGGCAATTAAGAATGTTGGTCTGAATGCGGTTAAGGAGATTATTGAGGAGCGCAACTCAAATGGTATTTTCAAAGGTTTCAGGGACTTCTGTCAGAGGATGGACGGCAGGGAACTGAATAAAAGATGCCTTGACAGCCTTATCAAATCAGGGTCCATGGATTGCTTCGGGGTATTCAGGTCAAGGCTCATTGCCTCATATGAAAAGATTCTGGAAGGTATCCAGCAGAACAGGAAAAAGAATCTTGAAGGACAATTGTCTCTTTTTGGCAATGAAGGATATGCCGAAGAAACATATCCTGAATTAAAGGAGTATCCGTCCAAGATGCTTCTGGCAATGGAGAAGGAAATGCTCGGGCTGTACATTTCAGGTCATCCTCTGAGTGAATATGAGAATGAGATACGGACCAACGTCACTTTGTTCAGCTCGGATCTGAAGTCGGGTATCCAAAGCACGGAGGATCAATATGAAAACAACGGACAGCCATTGCCGGCCGATGGGGCTTATGTCGTTGTCGGAGGTATAATATCAGGCAAAAAGGTCAAGTCTACAAAGAATAATAACCTTATGGCCTTTGTAACGCTTGAGGACCTTTATGGATCCATGGAGGTCATCGTCTTCCCGACCGTATTAAGCAAATTCGCCGAAATGCTGAATGATGAGAATATTGTGCTGATAAAGGGCAAGATAAGCGTTACAAAAGAAGAGGAGGAACCTAAGATAATATGCGAGGAAGTATTGCCTCTTAAAAATATCGAAGTTGCGAAATTGTACCTGAAAACTGATGATTCCGGCGACCCTCAGAAATACAAGTCTTTATTGTCGATGCTCAGATTTTTTCATGGCAGCACGCCGGTTTACCTGTATGATGAAAAACAAAACACCTTGAAGACGCTGGAGAAGGAATACTGGGTTTACCTGAACGACGTCCTGCTTGCGGAACTCACAGAGCGTCTCGGCGAAGGCAATGTCAGGACTTCTGAACCTTGATTGGCCTGGGCTGAACCCTGACGATTGCTTTTTGTTAAAAAGTATTATATAGTTGTTGAGGTGATTTAATTGGATCCGAATGAACAAGATAAGGTTTTATGTGATTTTGTCGTAATCAGGGCGGAAGAAAACGGTGTAAATGTCATCGGGCTTACCAGAGGTAGAGACACCAGATTTCATCACACCGAAAAGCTGGACAGGGGGGAGCTCCTGTTGGCGCAGTTCACAGAAAACACTTCCGCAATTAAAATAAGAGGCAGGACTACGGTCTATTGCCGCCATGGGATAATACAATCGGGTGAATAAGGGTTAAAGGAGATGTAATCTTAATGTGGACTGTGGTTTACATGGCCCAGAGCAAGGAAATCGCTGAGAATCTCCAGGATCTGCTTACGAAGGATGGTATCCTTGTTAAGATAAGACCGGTAAGTAAAAACGATGAAAACCATGATAATTATTTTGAAGTCCTCGTGCCTGAGGCTGAAGTTGAAGAAGCGCATGTTGTCATAATAGAGAAGGGGTTCTAGAAATGAATTGTGGTGATTCGCTTGAATGTGCCGAATGTATTGACGATAGCCAGATTCCTGATGATACCGGCGTTTGCCTGGTTTGCCTATCAAAACAGCTACCGCGGCTATATTATCGCAACGGCGTTATTTGCCGCGGCATGGCTCACCGATGTCCTTGACGGATACATAGCAAGGAAGTACGGTCTTGTCACATCCTTCGGCAAGATCGCCGATCCGATGGCCGATAAGTTCATGCAGGTCACTGCGCTTGCTTTTCTTACATTACATGGCAGGATTTTCTTTTTCATTATCATAGTGGTTGTTATTAAGGAAATTCTGATGACAATAGGCGGAATTCTTTTATATAAATATAAAAATCATGTAGTGCAATCCTCATGGTTCGGCAAGATATCGGCCGGATCATTCTATATCGCCATAATGCTTGTCATGTTGGACGTACCTTACAGCGATATCCTGATGGTCGCCGCACTTGTGGTAATGATCGCAGCATTTGTGTTATACATAAAGAAGTATTTCGATATCAGGAAAAGCTGAAATGTTCGGTTATATCACACCGGAAAAACCTGAATTGAAGATCAGGGAATACGACTTGTTCAGGGCGGTCTACTGCGGAATATGCAAATCCATCGGAAAATCATACGGTTGGATTCCGAAATTGACGATAACCTATGACGCCGCGTTCCTTGCCCTTTTGCTCACGGGCGTGTCGGGCAGCGGGTTTTGTACCTCAAACGGCAGATGCTTGATGCATCCTCTTAAAAAAAGGTGCTTTGCTGTCAATAATGAAATATCCGGCTATGTTTCTGAAATGAATATCATCATGGCGTACCACAATCTTGAAGATAAATGGAAAGACGACAGCAATCTGCCGGCTCTTGGATTGAAACTTTTATTGCGACATGCGTATAAAAAACTTAGAAAAAAATATCCGGTCAAATGCCGGATATTTCAAGCTCAGATAGAAGCCCTCCACAAGCTTGAAAATGAAAAGTGCCCTTCCATGGATAAGGCTGCCGAACCCACAGGTAGGATTTTTGAAGAACTGGTGGATTCGGGCGGGTCCGGCTTGGCATGCGGCAGCAGGGAGGCATTGAGATGGCTCGGGTATAACGTGGGAAAATGGATATACCTGGTAGATGCATATGATGATCTCATCGATGATATCGTAAAAAAGAAATTTAACCCGCTCGCGACGCAATTTGGCTTCAAAGGCGGCGATCCGGAAGGGTTCGGACTTTCGATCAGGGATAGGGTCGGGTTCAATCTTACGCATACTTTGAGCCAGATTACCAGAGCATACGATATTCTGGACATAAAATGCAATTCGGGTATAATAGAGAATATAATATATATGGGTATGCTTAGAAAAACAGAGAATATTTTGAGTACAGGGAGTTGTAAAAAAAGTTGAGAAATCCTTACGAAGTCCTTGGCGTTAAAGAAGGGGCAAGCGAAGCGGAGATAAAGAGGGCTTACCGGGATCTGGTAAAGAAATTCCATCCTGATCAATATATGGATAATCCGCTTTCAAAGCTCGCGGAAGAAAAACTCAGAGAAGTGAATGAAGCCTATGATTACCTTATGAAGAACAGGTTCTCGGGATCCGGGGGCAATCCTTACGAAAGCGGGCAAGGCAGCTGGTCCGGACAGTCGGGTGACGACGGGTTCGCCAGGGTGAGGCAAGATATCAATACAGGTAATATCGGCGCCGCTGAAGACTCGCTTAATCGTTCATCTGACAGGAGTGCAGCGTGGTATTATTTAAAAGGCCTTGTTTTTATGAAGAAGGGGTGGTACGACGAAGCGTACAGCCATCTTCAGACGGCCGTGAACATGGATCCCGCCAATTTCGAATACAGGAACACGTTAAATAGAATGTCGTATGCCAATAACTCATACAGGAAAAGCTCTTTCGGCCGTGGATACGGCGCCAATCCGGATCTGTGCACCGTATGCCAGTGCCTCTGGTGCTCGGATTGCTGCTGCGAATGCGCGGGAGGTGACCTGATCAACTGCTGCTGAAGCCTGAAAATCAAAAACATACTGTGAGTGCAAAAAGGATAGCTCTCGGGGGAATACTCACAGCATTATCGGTTTTGACGGTATTCTTTGCGACAGTAACTCCGACGGGCCGGATTTCGCTTTACGCCCTAAGCTCATTCTACATATCGGTAATAATCATCGAATCCGGGATAAAATATGGGGTCATATTCTACTTTGCAACTTCTTTCGCAGCATTTCTGCTGATACCATCCAAGTTGGATATGCTTCCATATTTCATTTTCTTCGGGTGTTACGGACTGATAAAGTATTTCATAGAAAAGCTTGATAAAATATGGCTTGAATATATTTTGAAGCTTGTGTATTTTAATGTCGTCCTTGCAATATTGTATTATTTTGCCATTACCTTCATATTTGAAGACCTGACTTCTAACGACAGTGTTTTGTTATGGGTCGTATTGGCTGCCGCTCAAATCATATTTATAGTATATGACTATGTGTATACTCTCTTTATCTCATATTACAAAGACAAAATCAAAAGAATTCTTAGAATCTGATAAGTTGACACAAATTGGCTTTGCCTTCTGCTATCCCGCAAGGTTAGAATTTAATTAAGCACATATTTTCCGGAGGTCTACATAAGTGAAATCCAGGTATTTCCGTCCTATCGCTGTTATTCTTATTGTCTTGTTGATAAACATCTGCATCGCCATGTCAGTCGGTTTCGCAGCCGTTTCATACACCGTGAGGCCAGACTACAGCATTACCGTCAACGGCGTACGTCCGACCCTTGAAAGAGATCCTGTGATAGTCAACGGCAGGACACTTGCTCCTGCAAGGACAGTTTTCGAAAGGACCGGCATTATCACGCAATGGCGCGCCGATACGTCCGAGTTGACCATGTACACGTCAAGATCGAAGTTGGTGATGAAGATCGGCTCAAACAGGGCTGTGTTCAATAGCGTACCGTTGATTACCGATTCATCTCCGGTGCTTGTAGGAGGCGTGGTCCTTGTCCCGGTCAGGTTCATATGCGAGATGTTCAAGTTGGACCTGGGCTGGGATTCGGCGTCAAAAACAGTCAGTATAACCGGTAAGGCTGATATCCTGCCGGGTTCAAGGGGCGGCGACAGGAAAATAAGGCTGGTCATCGATCCGGGACACGGCGGCTCCGATCCGGGCGCCAATTATTACGGGCAGATGGAAAAGACCTTCAACCTCGATATTGCGTTGAGGCTTGCGGACCTTTTGAAGGATTCTGGCATCGACGTAATAATGACAAGAACCGACGACAGTTACGTCGATCTGTATACGAGAGCGCATATTGCGAATAATGCCAAAGCAGACCTGTTTGTAGGTATACATAATAATGCTGGATATCTGCGCGATAGCGGCACGATGTCCCTGTACTACCCGTCAGATAAGAATAATATCGGTAAGATGTTTGCGTCCAATTTGCAACAGACTCTCATCGCATCGCTTGGCACGACGAATATGGGCTTGATCCCGCGTCCCAACCTTGTAGTCCTGAGAGAGACGGAGATGCCTGCCGCCATAGTTGAAGTGTGTTACTTGACAAACATGAATGATATCGGGCGGCTCAAGACTTCATCATTCAGGCAGGAGGCTGCGGAGGCCATTAAAGCGGCCATAATGAAGACCGTCAGGAGCATCTGGGGCTGACCGCGGAATTGACAGCGGAATTGACCCCGTGGCTGAAATATTGTAAATTATTTATGTGAATGAAAAAGTTTTGAAAGTACTTGAATTTGATAAAATAATCGATATCATTTCTAGTTATGCCGCATCCGCGGTCGGAAGGGAAATGACGGCGTCGATCCGGCCTTCGGGGAGTTATGCCGAAGTGGAGGATCTTCTGCGCAAGACTTCCGACGCGGTCGAATATGTCCTGAAAAACGGAAGCCCTCCTCATGGAGGGTTCAATGACCTCAGACCTGTCTTCAGAAGACTTGAGATAGGGGCATCCCTCAATCCCGGTGAATTATTGAGCATTGCCGGCATGTTCAGGGCGTCGGCATCTTTACGGAACCATGCAAAAGGGAACAGGCTCCGGTCCGACAATCACATCATCCAGAACATAGACGGGCTCATTATAAACAAAAATCTGGAAGATAAGATAAGCAGGTCAATAGCGAGTGAAGATGAAGTATCTGACAGTGCCAGCCCTTTACTCAATTCTATCAGGAGAAAGATAAAGGAACTCCAGACCTCGATAAAATCCAGGCTGAACGATATCATCAAATCCGATTCGGTTCAGAAATCAATTCAGGAGCCTGTTGTCACCATACGCAACGGCCGCTTCGTAATTCCGGTCAAGCTTGAGTGTAAAAATGACATCCCCGGCCTGGTACATGATTTCTCGTCGAGCGGCGCCACGGCATACATCGAACCTATGGCCGTCGTCGACGCGAACAACGAAATCAGGCGCCAATTGTCCCATGAAAAAGAAGAAGTGGAAAGGATCCTCAAAGAGCTGTCCGATGAAGCGAGGCAGATGCTTGAGGAGCTCAGGAGAGACCTTGTGATCTTAGGCGTGCTTGATGCCATGTTCGCCAGGGCGAATTTCTGTCTTGATTATAATTGTACATGCCCTTTATTGAATACTCACGGGTGCATTTGTCTGAAAAAAGGCAGGCATCCGCTTCTTGACAGGAAGACGGCTGTGCCCATAGACTTCCGGATGGGTGAGGATTTTAACACTGTCGTGATCACAGGACCCAACACAGGTGGAAAGACGGTATCGTTGAAGACAGTGGGCCTGCTGACGCTAATGGCTCAGGCAGGTCTCCATATCCCAGCGGCGGACGGCTCCGAGGTAAGGGTTTTTGAAGAAGTATACGCCGATATCGGAGATGAGCAGAGCATAGAACAGAGCCTCAGCACCTTCTCGTCGCATATGATGAACATCATAAAGATACTCAGGAGCGCCGACGATAAGTCGCTCGTATTATTCGACGAGCTCGGCGCGGGTACCGATCCGGCGGAGGGCAGCGCCCTTGGTATATCCATCCTTGAAGAGATGAAATCGCGCGGGACATATACGATGGCAACCACACACTACACTGAAATCAAATTATACGCCATCCGTACCGACGGGGTGGAGAATGCCAGCTGCGAATTTGATGTCGAAACGCTCAGGCCTACTTACAGGCTGCTTATAGGAGTCCCCGGCAAGAGCAACGCATTCCTGATTTCGAGACGACTCGGACTCGATGAAGCCATCATCGACAAGGCCCGCGAATTCATGAAAAAGGAAGATATTGAGTTTGAGGACATCTTACAGGCTATGGAAGCCGACCGCGGGAAGATCGAGAAGGACAGGCTCGAA